>NZ_JACCSO010000066.1 GCF_013812955.1 Nannocystis sp.
GTCTCCTCGATGCTCAGGTGATCAGGTGCTCAGCGGCGCGAGGGGAGCTGCAGCTCAGAGGCAGCCGGTGCACACCTTGACGTGGCCGTGCTCCTCTTCCTCGGGCAGGGCGTCGGCGGACCAGTCGTCGGCGGCCGCGAAGTACTTGACGGGGCCGCAGCCGGCGGACAGCACGGTGAGGTTGAAGCCGGCGCCCATGGCCGCTTCCGGGCTCGGGTAGTTGAACTCGCCGGAGATGCTGTACTCGCTGCTTGGCACGGGGGTGCAGTTCCCGGCCGAGGTGCAAGCCTCCAGCGTCGGCTTGCAGGCGTTGGGCTTGTCCGGCGAGTCGTTGCTGACGGTGACGTTGAGCCAGGTGTCGGTGGGAACATCGACGGTGATGTTCGCGGCATAGGGCTTGCGCGAGAGGATCTTGACCTGGCCGTAGGTTTCGGGGGGGCACGGGCAGGCGCTCGACCAGGCGGCGTCCTCCATCGTCACCGGGTCCTTGAAGGTCTCGCACATCTTGATGCTGGCCGCGGGGCAGGTCGGGGCGACCTCGAGGTCGCGGCACATCTTGACCTTGGCGGTGCCCTGCGACAGCTGGATGTCGGCGTTGCTACACAGGCCGTCGACGGTGATGTTGCCGAGGCGCGGGTAGGCGGTCTCGTTGAGGTTGTCCTCGGTCTCGACGTTGAGCTTGCCGCGGTAGGCCTTGGGCAGGTGGACCCGTAGGTCGGCGCCGGAGCGCAGCGGCTGGGCCAGGCCGTCATAATAGGTGCCGATGGTGCAGCCGCTCTTCCAGGTGTCCTTGGTGCAGTCGTTGGAGGCATCGATCTTCTTGGGCATCGCGGGCGCGCCGATGAAGGCCCACAGCGACATGCGCTCCTTGGTGCCCTTCGAGGCGGGGTCGGTGTCGGGGAGGGTGGGATCGCCGTTGAAGGTGGGGTCGTCGGAGAAGTCGTAGACCTTCATCTCGACGGTGATCACCGGCTGGTCCAGGTCGAAGAGGACCTCGATGTTGCCGCGGTTGGCGTAATTGCCGTTGGACTCCCGGCGACCGACGGTGAGCGAGTTGATCTTGCCATCACCCTCGAGCGGGAACGGGAGGTTGTTGACCACCGTCTCCCACTTGGTCTCCCAGGGCTGCTCTTCCCCGTTGCCGGCGTCTTCCCCGTTGCCGTCGTCTTTTGGGCAGCCGGCAGTCATGAGGAGGGTCAGGCCGAGGAAGGATGCCAGGGAGAGATTTTTCATCGCGATTTTCCGTAACTTCGAGTGGCGGTGGTCAGACCGAGCGTTGCAGCAGGATATCCGGGCTGCGGGCTGGCGACAACGTTGTCGCAAGCCCGCGGTGAGACTTGTCCGATCGGCGTCCGGTTTCAGGTCGCCCCGGCCACCTGGAGGATAGGTCTTGACCGGAAGGCCGGGGGCGGGTCATGCACTCCGGGCCCCGGAGTTTCGATGCCCAGCTCTACCTTTGCACCGCCCCCGGCCCAGCTCGACCTGCCCGGCCTGGAGAAGGCGATCCTCGATCTCTGGCGGGTCCGCGACGTCGAGGGGCGCAGCCTGCGGACCACGACCCGCCCCGATGGCTCGCCCAGGCCGGCGTTCGTGTTCTACGACGGCCCCCCGTTCGCCACCGGCCTGCCGCACTACGGACATCTGCTCGCCGGAACGATCAAGGACATCATCCCGCGGTTTTGGTGCATGCGGGGCTATCAGGTCGAACGCCGGTTCGGCTGGGATTGCCACGGGCTGCCGATCGAGAGCCTGGTGGAGAGCGAGCTCGGCCTGCACGGCAAGGCCGACATCGAGGGCTACGGGGTGCCGCGCTTCAACGCCGCCTGCCGGGCCGGGGTCTTGCGCTTCACGGCCGAGTGGGAGCGCGTGGTCCAGCGCATGGGCCGCTGGGTCGATTTTCGCAACGACTACAAGACCATGGACTTCTCGTTCATGGAGAGCGTCTGGTGGGTGTTCGGACAGCTCTGGGACCGCGGTCTGATCTACGAGGGGTACCGGGTTTCGCCGGTGTCGCCGGCGTTGGGGACCCCGCTCTCCAACTTCGAGGTCGCGCAGGGGCCGCAAGAGCGCGACCCGGTGACCCGCAAGGAGGGCCACAAGCGCCGCCAGGACCCGAGCCTGACGGTGCGCTTCCAGCTGGAGGACGAGGACGCCGCGCTGTGGGCGTGGACGACGACGCCGTGGACCCTGCCGAGCAACCTGGCGCTCGCGGTCCATCCCGAGGTCGTCTACGTGAAAATTCGCGTGGTCGAGACCGGGGAGATCGCTTACCTCGAGCCCGGACGGCTGGCGGATTATCAGAGCCGCGGACGCATCGGCCAGGCCGAGGAGCTCGCGCGGGTGCCGGGCAGCGCGTTGGTGGGCCGGCCCTACACGCCGCTGCTGCCGTACTTCGAGGCCTACAAGTCTCGGCCCGACGGTACAAGGTGGGCGTTTCGGGTGGTCGCGGCGACTTATGTGACCACCGATAGCGGCACCGGCATCGTGCATCAGGCGCCGGCCTTCGGTGAGGACGACTTCCAGGTCGGCCAGGCCGAGGGCCTGCCGCTGATCTGTCCCGTCAACCTGGCGGGGATCTTCGACGAGCGGGTGCCCGACTTCGCGGGGCAGTTCGTCAAGGACGCCGACAAGGGGATCATCGAGCGGCTCAAGCGCGAGCGCAAGCTGGTCGACCAGGACACGATCGTCCACCCGTATCCGCACTGCTACCGGACCGAGCAGCCGCTGCTGTACATGGCGCTGTCGACCTGGTTCATGCAGGTCGAGCCGCTGCGCGAGCGCCTGGTCGACAACAACCACAAGATCCACTGGGTCCCCGAGCACGTCGGCGCCGGCCGCTTCGGCAACTGGCTGGAGAACGCGCGCGACTGGAACCTGAGCCGCAACCGCTACTGGGGCACGCCGCTGCCGATCTGGCGCTGCGACCGGGACCCGACCGACATGTGCTGCGTGCACTCGGTCGCCGAGCTCGAGCGCCTCGCCGGGCTCGCGGCCGGCACCCTGAAGGACCTGCATCGCGAGAGCATCGACGCCATCTCGTGGCCCTCGAAGGCCGGCGGGACGATGCGAAGGATCGTCGAGGTCTTCGACTGCTGGTTCGAGTCGGGCAGCATGCCCTACGCGCAGAACCACTACCCGTTCGAGAAGAAGGAGTACGTCGAGGACAACCTGCCGGCGGACTTCATCGCCGAGGGCCTCGACCAGACCCGCGGCTGGTTCTACACGCTGCACGTGCTGTCGACCGCGCTCTTCGATCGGCCGGCGTTCAAGAACGTGATCGTCAACGGCCTGATCCTCGCGGCGGACGGCAAGAAGATGTCGAAGCGGCTCAAGAACTACCCCGACCCGGGGCTGGTGATCGAGAGCTACGGCGCCGACGCGCTGCGGGCGTACCTGATCAACAGCGCGGTGGTCCGCGGCGAACCGATGAAGTTCGGCAAGAACGCCCAGGACCTGACCGGCGAGTGCGTCAAGGAGACGGTCCGGGTCGCCGTCCTGCCGCTGTGGAACGCCTTCAACTTCCTCGTCACCTACGCCCGCGCCGACGGCTGGGCCCCCGGCCCCGAGGACCTCGGCCCGCAACCACTGGCGAACCCGCTCGACCGCTGGATCACGTCGCGCGTCGGCAGCTTCATCGCCGAGCTCACCCGCGAGTACGAGACCTACGAGCTCTCCAACCTGGTGCCCGCGTTCCTGCGCATCTGCGACGATTTTAATAATTGGTACATCCGCCGCGGGCGTCGCCGCTACTGGCGTGAGAAGGCCGGCGGCGCCGACGGAGACAAGCAGCAAGCGTATGCGACCCTGTTCCGCGCGCTGGTGGCGATCTCCCGCGCGATGGCGCCGGTGCTGCCCTTCCTCTCCGAGTTCCTCCACCAGCGCCTGGTCGTCGACACCGGGCTCGCCGGCCCCGAGGAAGACAGCGTGCACTTTTGCCGCTTTCCAACTGCCGAAGAATTCCTCCGCGACGAGCAGCTCGAGCTCGATGTCGAGGTCGCCCGCTCGGTCGTCGCCCTCGGCCTGTCCCTGCGCGAGCGCGAGCGCATCGGCGCCCGCCGGCCGCTCGGGGCGGTGACCGTGGTCAGCCACTCGCCCGCGGTGCTCGAGCGCCTGCGCCGCGGTGAGGCCGACATCCTCGGCGAGCTCAACGTCAAGCAAGTGCTGGTGTCGAGCGACGACACCGCCCTGGTCGATCTCGGGGCGAAGCCCAACCTGAAGCTGCTGGGCAAGCGCCTGGGCCCGAAGCTCAAGGCGGTGAGCGCGGCGCTGCAGGGCCTCGGTCAGGACGAGCTGCGGACCTTCGCGGCCGGCGGCTCGCTGCTGGTGGAGGGTGAGACGCTGGGGCCCGACGACGTGCTGCTGGTGCGCGCGCCGAAGCCGGGCCTGGTGGTCGCTAGCGAGGGGGCGCTGACGATCGCGCTCGACACGGAGATCAGCGAGGCGCTCAAGCTCGAGGGCCTGGCGCGGGAGATCGTCAGCGCCATCCAGCCGGTTCGCAAGCTGAAATTCCCGAACGATGTGAGCCAGCGGATCCACTTGAAGGTGTGGAGCGAAGGGGCGCTGGCGGCGACCTTGCGGCGACCGGAGCTGGTCGAGATGATCCGCGCCGAGACCCTCGCCGTCTCGTTCGAACTGTTGCCATTCCCCTCGGAGTGGTCCCCTCACGGCACGATCGCGGTCCCTGCGAATCTGGAGCTCGCGGTGATCGAGGGTGAGCCCATCGCCATTGCCATCGAACCCCTGGAGCCCGCATGAACGTCGCCAAGCTGTCCACCAAACCTCCGAGCGGCATGCGGGACTTCCTCCCCGAGGACCTCGCGCGCCGCCAGTACGTGATCGACGTGGTGCGCGCGATCTACAGCCGCCACGGCTTCGTCCCGCTCGAGACCCCGACGATCGAGAACCTCTCGACCCTGCTCGGCAAGTACGGCGAGGAGGGCGACCAGCTGCTGTATCGCGTCCTCCATCGCCGCGACAACCTGACCCGCGCGCTCGCGGCGGAGCCCAGCCAGGCGACGCTGTCGGACGAGGGCCTGCGCTACGACCTGACCGTGCCGCTGGCCCGCGTCGTCGCGCAGTACGAGCTGCCGAAGTTTTTTAAACGCTACCAGATCCAGCCGGTGTGGCGCGCGGACCGACCGGGCAAGGGCCGATTTCGCGAGTTCTATCAGTGCGACGTCGACATCACCGGCACCCAGAGCCTGATCGCGGAGGCGGAGGTGTGCGGGGCGGTCGCCGAGGTGCTGCACACGCTCGGCTTCAAGGACTTCAAGATCCGCCTGAACCACCGCCAGCTGCTGCGCAGCATGATGCTCACGGCCGGCATCGACCTCACCCACGAGGCCGCGGCGCTGGTCGCCGTCGACAAGCTCGACAAGATCGGCGACGGCGGCGTACGCGAGGAGCTGGCCGCGCGCGGCATCCCCGGTGAGTCGGCCAACATCTTGATGGAGCTGATCCTGATGGCCGAGGCCGACGCGCTGTTCGGCATCCCGTTCACCCGCGGACCCTCGGGCCCAAAGGCGGGCCTGACGATCATCGGCAAGCGCATCACCGACCCCGCAGGCATCGCCGCGATCGCCGAGCTCGACCAGCTCGTCGACCTCCTCGGCGCGACCCCGGCCGGACCCCACGTCAGCCTCAGCCTCGACCTCGCCCGCGGCCTCGGCTACTACACCGGCGCGATCTTCGAGATCGCCGTGCCCGACCTCAACGGCAGCCTCGGCGGCGGCGGTCGCTACGACAACCTCGTCGGCATGTTCGGCAAGAAGCAAGTCCCCGCGGTCGGCTTCTCCCTCGGCCTCGAGCGCATCCTCGTCGTCATGGAAGAACGCGGCATGTTCCCCGCCCTCTCGAGCGGCCCGCAGCTGCTGCTGTGCTGGATGGGCGTCAGCCCGGCCGCGGTCCTGGGCGTGGCCGGCAAGCTGCGCGCGCAGGGCCTCAAGGTCGAGGTGTTCCCCGAAGACGCCAAGCTCGGCAAGCAGCTGCAGTACGCCGACAGCCCCGGCGTCAAGGCGCCGCTCGCGGGCATCCTCGGCGAGGAGGAGCTGGCCGCCGGCGAGCTCACCCTCAAGCACCTCGGCACCGGGGAGCAGACGCGGGTCCGCATCGACGCGGCCGGACCCGAGGCGCTGCGAATGCTCGCGCCCTAGCGGCGAAAGGCCTCCGGCGGCGCAACACTCGGCCTCCGGCGGCCGATGTCGTCGCGTGGCCTCGTCCCTGCACCAAACCCTGGTCGACCTGCTGCGTCATGCCCCGGAGCTGGTGCCGCGGCTGCTGGCGGTCGTGGGTGCGGGCGGTGGCGCGGTGACCGCCTCGGTGAAGTTGATCGATTCGGTGCTCGATCAGATCCAGCGCCGCGTCGATCTGGCGGTGGAGATCCGGCACGAGGGCGCCGCCTGCCTCGCGGTCGGTCTCGAGATCCAGCTGAGGATCAACCCCGACAAGCTGCGCAGCTGGCCGGTCTACGTGACCACGCTGCGCAGCCCGGCGCACCCCGTGGCCTGTCTGCTGATCCTGGCGCCGGACCCGCGAGTGGCAGCCTGGGCGGCGCGGCCCATCGACCTCGGCCCGGGTAATGCAGCGTTCCGCGTGCATGTGCTCGGGCCCGACCAGATCCCACGGATCGCCGACCTCGACGCTGCTCGCCGTCAGCCTGAACTGAGCTTCCTGTCGGCCCTCGCCCACGCCGAGGTCGACAAGGACCCCGAGCTCGTGCTCGCCGCGCTCGCGGGCCTGGACACTTTGGACAGCGCGCGGACGAGCAGTTATGTTTCCGTGCTCCTCGACTCACTCAGCGTCGGCCTGCGCGGCGCCCTGGAGGCCTCCATCATGGAAATCCCCGAGCCCAAGTCCCCCTCCGTGTCCCCCGAGTTCGTGCAACGCGCGCTGCTGTGGGCCCGCATGAGACGGATCGAGGACGAGCGCAAGGCGGGCCGCGAGGAAGGCCGCGAGGAGGGCCGCGAGGAAGGCCGCGAGGAGGGCCGCGAGGAGGGCCGCGAGGAAGGCCGTCATGAGGGCGAGCTGCATGCGCGGCGCGAGATCCTCGGACGCTTGCTGGCGCGCGCGGGCTTGCAGCCGACTGCGGGCGAGCGGGCGCAGATCGCCGCGTGCGAGGACACCGGATCGCTGGATCGCTGGATCGAGCAGGTCCTCGGCGCGCATGACGTCGCGCAGGTCCTGGCCTGAGTCGCGCCTGTGATCTCTCGCATGCAGTTCCACGGGCCCGCGTGCTCGGGACTGGTGCGCATGGACGGCTAGGATGGGGCCCTCATGGTCGATGACGCGAATACCGGGCTCGCCGGGACGATCCTGGTCATCGATGACGAGCGCAACATCCGACGGACCCTGCGCATGGTGCTCGAGGGCGAGGGCGCGACGGTCCTCGACGCCGAGACCGCCGAGGCCGGGCTCGAGCTCATCCAGCGCTCGCTCGCCGACAGCGAGGCGCCGCAGCCGATCCAGGTCGTGATGGCCGACGTGCTGCTGCCGGGCATGTCGGGCCTGCAGCTGCTCGAGCAGCTGAGCGGCCTCGGCGGGGGCACGCCGCCGGTGCCGGTCATTCTCATCAGCGGGCACGCGACGGTCTCGGACGCGGTCCGGGCGACGCGGCTCGGGGCCTTCGACTTCTTCGAGAAGCCGCTGGCGCGCGACCGGGTGGTCGTCAGCGTGCGCAACGCGCTGCGGCACTACGCGTCGGAGGCGGAGCTGCGGTTGCTGCGGGCGCGAGCGCGGCACGAGCTGATCGGCGAGTCGCGGCCGATGACCGAGCTGCAGCGGCAGATCACGCGGGTCGGCGCGACGCGGGCCCGCGTGCTGATCGAGGGCGAGAGCGGCACCGGCAAGGAGCTGGTGGCGCGGGCGATCCACGAGGCGAGCGAGCGCCGCGGGGGCCCCTTCATCAAGGTCAACTGCGCGGCGATCCCCAGAGAGCTGATCGAGAGCGAGCTGTTCGGGCACGAGCGCGGGGCCTTCACCGGGGCGACCGGGCAGAAGAAGGGCCTCTTCGAGCTCGCCCACGGCGGCACGCTGCTGCTCGACGAGATCGGTGACATGGACCTGAACGCCCAGGCCAAGGTGCTGCGCGTGCTGCAGAGCGGCGAGCTGCTGCGCGTCGGCGGCGAGAAGCCGATCAAGGTCGACGTCCGGGTGCTGGCGGCGACCCACCGCAACCTCAAGGAGCAGGTCCAGAGCGGCGAGTTTCGCGAGGACCTGTACTTTCGCCTCGCGGTCGTGCCGATCTCGGTGCCGCCGCTGCGCGACCGCCCCGGAGACATCGCGCTGCTGTGCCGGCACTACCTCGATGTCGCCTGTCGCGAGAACGGCATCAGCCCCAAGCGCATCTCCGCCGCGGCCCAGGCGGCGCTCGAGGCCCACGCCTGGCCGGGCAACGTCCGCGAGCTGCGCAACGTGATGGAGCGGATGGCGATCCTCTCCGACGGTGACATCGACCTCGACGAGGTGCCGCTCGACATCCGCGGCGACGGCGACGATGCGGCGAACTCCGGGGGCGATGCGCTGGTGCAGTTCGGCGACGGCGCTGCGCCGCCCGGCATGTCACTCAAGAATTTTCGTGACTCGGTCGAGCGCGCGTTCATCCTGCAGCGCCTCAATGAGCACGGCTGGAACGTCTCGAAGACCGCCGAGGCGCTCGACGTCGAGCGCACGCACCTGCACAAGAAGATGAAGCTGCTGGGCATCGCCCGCGGCGGCTAGCGGGTGGCGCTGCGCTTGCGCTCGGCGGCCATGCGGCTGATCTCCCGCAGGTTGCCGCGGTGGCGGATCCAGATCAGCGCGGCCATCGCCAGCGCGAGCTTGCAGTACGGCGCCGGCGCCCCGGAGAGCCACAGGTGCAGGGTCAGGGCGTTGACGGCCGTCAGCGAGCCGATCGCCGAGACCCGCGTCATCGCCAGCGTTTGCACGTACATCAAACCCGCGAACAGGCCGGCGACCGGCATCAGGGCCGTGAACACCCCGAGCGCGCAGGCGACCCCCTTGCCGCCGCGAAAGCGCAGGTACACCGGGAAGATGTGGCCGAGCGTCGCCGCGGCGCCGACGACCGCGAGCGCACCCGCGGGCTCCGGTAGACCGCCGAGCGCCCAGCCCGACATCGCCAGGCGCACCGGCAGATACGCCTTGAGCACGTCGAGCAGGAACACGACGATGCCCCACTTCGCGCCCAGCACCCGGATGGCGTTGGTGGCCCCGATGTTGCCGGAGCCCGCCTCGCGGATGTCGACCCCACGCAGCAAACCAACGAGCACGCCCATGGGGATCGCCGCCACCAGGTAGGCGAAGAGGCTCCACGCGAGCATGCTTTGGCCCAGGAGTTCCACGCCTGGGAGCATAACCGCTCCGCGCCGGGCTTCGCCAGATTAACCGGAGCTCGGAGCGGGACGTCGGGAAGCGGACGTCGGGAAGCGGACGTCGGACTTCAGACCCGGAGGGTCGGAGGTCGCGAAGTGGACGTCGGGAAGTTGTTACTTGCCGCGCGCGGCCTTCTCGTCGACGCCGCTGCGGCCCAGCCGAGCGGCCAGCACCTCGGTCACGTCGGCGAGGTCGAGGCCCCTGTGCGCGAGCCCGACCATCGCGTGAAACAGCAGGTCGGCGGCCTCACGGGCGATGTGTCCGCGATCATCCCCGGCGAGCGCCTCGGCCAGCTCGCCGGCCTCCTCGTGCAGCTTGGCGGCGATCGCCGGCACGCCGCCATCCATGAGGCCACGGACATAGCTCTTGCCGCTCGCGCTGGTGATCCCCAGTCCGGCCTTGCGCGCGATGATCTCGGCGAAGACGCGCTCGAGCGCCGGCGAGGGCGCCGCCGGCGGACCGAGCACCGGCGTGAAGAAGCAGCTCGGGGCGCCGGTGTGACAGGTCGGGCCCTGCGGCTCGGCCTGCACGAGCAGCGCGTCGCCGTCGCAATCCACCCACATGCCGCGCAGCGCGAGCGTGTGGCCCGAGCTCTCGCCCTTCTCCCACAGCTGGTCGCGGCTGCGGCTCCAAAACGTCACGCGGCCGCGCTCGAGGGTGCGGGCGAGGGCCTCGGCGTTCATGTGGCCGACCATCAGCACTTCGCCGCTGCGATGGTGCTGCACGACCGCGGCGACCAGCCCGGCGCTGTCGGTCTTGAGCCGGGCCCACAGGGCCTGCGCGTCGACGGCCATGCCCTGCGATCTCCGCTCGGGTCAACCGAAGGCCGACGACAGCGTCGCGCCGCCGCGCTGCGACTCGTGCGGCCGCACCGGGATGCCGTGCTCGGCGAGGTACTGCTTGGCCTGCGAGATGGTGTAGAGGCCGAAGTGGAAGATCGAGGCCGCGAGGGCCGCATCGGCGCCGCCGCGCTCGACGGCGAGGCCCTCGCGCAGGTGCTCGAGCTGGCCGACGCCGCCCGAGGCGATCACCGGGATCGGCACACGATGGCTGACCTCGCGGGTGATCCACAGGTCGTAGCCGTCGCGGGTGCCGTCCTTGTCCATGCTGGTCAGCAAGATCTCGCCGGCGCCGAGGGCCGCGACGTGATCGCACCAGGACAGCGCGTCGAGGCCGGTCGAGCGGGTGCCGCCGTGGATGACGACCTCGTAGAGCGGCTCGGTGTCACCGGTGCGCGCGTGCATCTGCCTGACATCGACGGCGACGACGATGCACTGGCTGCCGTACTTGTCGGCGAGCTGGCGGATCAGCAGCGGGTTGGCGACCGCGGCGCTGTTGATCGCGACCTTGTCGGCCCCGGCCTTGAGCAGGCGCCGGACGTCGGGCTCGCGGCGCACGCCGCCGCCGACCGTCAGCGGGGTGAAGATCTGGTCGGCGACGCGGTGCACGACGTCGATAAAGGTCTCGCGGCCCTCGACGGTCGCGGTGATGTCGAGCAGGCAGATCTCGTCGGCGCCCTGGGTGTCGTAGGCGCGGGCCGCCTCGACCGGGTCGCCGGTGTCACGCAGTCCGGCGAAGTGCACGCCCTTGACCACGCGGCCGTTCTTGATGTCGAGGCAAGGAATGATGCGGCGCTTTAACATCGGGCCAGAGCCTCCTCCAGGGTGAAGCTGCCCTCATACAGGGCTCGCCCAAGGATCACGGCGTGCACGCCCTGACGACGCAGCGCATCGAGGTCGGCCAGGCTGCCGACGCCGCCGCTGGCGATCACGGGGATGTCGACGCCGCGCTGCAGCGCCGCGGTCGACTCGACGGCCGCGCCGACCTGCAGGCCGTCGCGCGCGACATCGGTGTAGAGCAGGGCGAACGCGCCCCAGCTGGCCGCAGCCCGGGCGAGCGCGGCCGCGGGCACGCGCGAGGTCTCTTGCCAGCCGTCGATCGCCACCCAGCCGTCACGGGCGTCGATCGCCACGATGATGCGGTTCGGGTAGGCGCGGCAGAGGGCCTGGGCGACCTCGGGCTCGCGCACCGCGAGCGTGCCGATCACCGCGTAGTCGGCCCCGGTGGCGAGCGCGGCCTCGACCGCGGCGCGGTCACGCAGTCCGCCGCCGACCTCGACCTCGACGCCGAGCGCGTGGGCCTCGTCGACGAGGCGGCGCACGAGCTCGGTCTGGACCGGGCGCCCGGCGAAGGCGCCGTCGAGGTCGACGACGTGCAGGCGGGTGGCGCCGGCGCGCACGAACTCGCGCAGCTTCACGCCGGGGTCCGCGGCATAGACCGTGGCGCGGGCGGGGTCACCCTCGGACAGGCGCACGGCCTGACCTCCGAGGAGGTCGATGGCCGGGATCGCGAGCATCATCCCCGGCCTCCGAGGATGAAGCTGCGCAGGAATCGAAGCCCGGACCACTGCGACTTCTCGGGGTGGAACTGACAGCCGAACACGTGGCCGCGGCAGACGGCGGCGGGGAACTCGATGCGACCGTAGCGGCAGGTCCACATCACGTCTTCGGGGTCCGCGGACTCCACGTAGTAGCTGTGCGTGAAGTAGAAGTGCTCGCCGTTCGGCTGCACGTCGTTCCAGCCGACGTGGGGGATCTTCAGCATGCGCGAGCCGGGCTGTTCGCCCGCGGGCATGTCGGCGGGGAAGCGGCGGACCTGGCCGCGAAACACCCCGAGCCCGTCATGGCCGCCGTTCTCGTCCGAGTGGTCGAAGAGCAGCTGCATGCCGAGGCAGATCCCCAGGAAGGGGTCGCCGCGCTGGATGACCATGCGCAGGGCGTCGCCCATGGCGCCGTCGACGATCGCCTGGGTCGCGGGGCCGAACGAGCCCTGGCCCGGAAACACCACGGTACGGGCCGTGGCGACCCGATCCGGGTCGCTCGTGATGTGGACGGAGGCCCCGACCTGGATGAGGGCGTGCTCGACGCTGTCCAGGTTCCCGAGTTGACTGTCCACCAGGATGACTTCGCGCGGCATCGGAGCGAGGGTCGTTTTACCACAGGTCCAGCCTCAAGATGGCCCGGTTTTTTCAAGCCCCGGCCGGTCCGCTGCCTGTCCGCTGCCTGTCCATTGCCCCTGCACGCTTGTCAAGGGCTGTTCCAGGCGTTTGGCGGGCCTTGGGGCGAGATTTTGCGGGACGGGCAATATCGCCCGGCTCCCATCCTGAGATGTCTCATGGGCGCGCATGAACGCTCGTGAGCGCCCGGGATCGCGCCCCGGGGCGCTGGCAGCTTCGTGGTAAACCATCGCGGCCAGGCAGGAGTTGAAGCGCCGATGTCCGTGTACTCGAGATGGATGCTGTTGGTGCTCGCTGGAACGCTGGTCGTCGGCTGCGTCGGTTGCAATCAGGCGACCGGGCCGCTGTCGCTGCCGGCCGCGGTGGGTCGGCCCGCGGAGGCCTCGCAGGGGCCACGCGTCGGCGTCATCGTGACGATGGGCGGCGGCGTGACGATCGTGCCGAGCAAGGGCCCGGCGTTCAAGGGCCTGCCGGACCAGCAGCTGCTGCGCGACGACAGTCTGGTGACCGCGGCCGACAGCTTCGTGGTGGTGCAGCTGCACAACGGGCACCTCGTGCGGCTGGGCGCCAGCCAGCGCAACGTCGTCGAGATGCTGGCCGCGTTTCACGACCCGAAGGCGGGCGATGACGTCGAGGCCCGCTTCGTCGAGCTCCTGAAGCCGGACGAGCGTGACGACCCGGCGCTGCGCGGGGCGATCACCAGGGTCGCCGGTTGGAACACGCGGATGAACGCGGCCCAGACCTTTGCGGCACTGCCTGCGCCGGCGTCCACCACCGTGCCCCCCACGGCGCCCCAGGCCCGGACCACGGCGGCCGAGGAGTCGACGCCCGCGGCAGATCCAGCGCCGCCGCCCACGTCCGAGCAGACCAGGACCGGGAACGGACCGTCGGCCAGCGACCAGCCGATGACCGACGAGGCGCCACGTCACGACGCGAAGCAGTCCCGGCCCCGGCTCGAGCTTCCTGGCTCGCCCTCGCCCACGCCTCCGCCCGCGTCCAGGCAGGCACCCGAGGCCAAGGAGTCGCCCAGGGCCCCGGAGGAGCGCAAGCCGACCGATGACCCGCTCGGCGGCATCGGTGCCGAGTCCGATGATGGCGTCGTGGGCGGAGGTCCGGCTCCCAGCCCCGAGAGCTCGTCGGCGCCCGGGCCGGCGCTGCCGAACAAGCTGAAGTTCACGCCCGCGAGCGGCGGCGCGGCCCAGCTGCTGGACCTGCCCGCCACCTTGAAGTCCGGCGGCGCGGCGCTGGCCCAGTGCGCGGGCGCTGGCGCGAAGATCTCGGGGCGCGTCAAGGACCACAAGCTGGTCGAGCTCACGGTCGACGGCGCCAAGAAGTGTCAGGCGCTGGTCGGCAAGGCGAACGCGCTGGCGGATGGGTCCTTCGAGCTGACCGTGACGCCGTGAGCGGCCGGTTTCGCCTGCTGCGCTCGCCGGCGTTCGTCGCCGGGCTGCTGGCTTGCCTGTGCGCGGTGCTGTGCCTGCTGCATCGCGCCGGCCGCGAGTTTCGCTTCATCGAGCGCCTCGAGCGGGCGACCCTCGACCTGCGCTTTCAGTGGCGCGGCCCGCTGCCGGCCGGCGACGCGGTGGTGATCGTGGCGCTCGACGACAAGACCATCGCCGAGGCGCCCGAGCTGGTCGAGCGTCGCGACGGCGCGGCCGCGGTGATCCGGGCCGTGGCCGGCCATGAACCGGCGGCGATCGGCTTCGACGGCTTCTTCACCGATGCAGAGCGGCTGCTCTCGCCGGAGCTGCTCGCCGACATCGCCGCTTACATGTCCCAAAAGCCAGACGACAGCGCGCCCGCGAGCGCGCTGCTGCGGCGGGTCCAGAGCGAGAACGCGGGCGACGCGAACTTGACGACCGCGATCGCCGACGCGCAGCGGGTGGTGCTGGCGATGCACCTCGCCGACGATCGTGACCCGCTGCCCGCCGACCCGGCGCTCGCGCGCGGGCGCTACGGCCAGGAGGTGCTCGGCGCGCACCGGCCCTCGGAGGTCAAGGCCGGGGTGCTGTCGCTGCCGCAATTCAACGCCGCGGCGCGCGGCCTCGGGGTCGTCACCGTCTACGAGGACGAGGACCACACCGTGCGCGAGATGTTGTTCGCGCGGCGCGTCGGCGAGGAGATCTACGCGCCGCTGGAGGTCCCGCTGCTGGCGCTGCAGCAGGGCGTGACGCTGGCGGACACGGCCTACGTCGCCGATCCGCCGCGGGTGCAGATCGGCGCGCTGCGGGTGCCCCTGACCGCGCGCGACAGCCTGATGCTGAACTTTCGCGGGCCCGCGGGCAGCTTCCCGCAGGTGTCGGCGATCGATGTCGTCCGCGGCCGCATCGACCCGGCGCTGCTGCGCGGCAAGATCGCGCTGATCGGGGTCTCGTACTTCGGCCACGACACCACCCGCACGCCCTTCGGCGGCGGCGTGCCCGGCGTCGAGCTCCACGCGACCGCGATCTCGACGATCCTCGCCGGCGACGCGATCGTGCGCGCCTCGCCGCTCAGCGACGCGCTGGTGTGCCTGCTCTCGGGCCTGTTCGTCGCGCTGCTGTTCGCCACGCCGCTGCGCCTGGGCC
>NZ_JACCSO010000106.1 GCF_013812955.1 Nannocystis sp.
TGGGCAGCCGCCGACTTCACGCAGTAGTCGATGATGAAGTAGGAGATCGGCAGCATCACGAACGCGGCCCCGAAGGAGCCGGTGTCGAGCGCGATCTGGGGGTTGCCGCCCTCCTTGGTCCGGACCAGGAAGGTGCCGAGGATCGACACGACGATGCCCGCCGCCGCGATCAGCAGCGGGAGGATCGCCGCCTCGAGGCGGCCGCTGATGGCCACCGCGCCGATGATCATCGTGCCGAGGATCGCCCCGATGTACGACTCGAACAGGTCGGCGCCCATGCCGGCCACGTCGCCGACGTTGTCACCGACGTTGTCGGCGATGGTCGCGGGGTTCAGGAAGTGGTCCTCGGGGATGCCCGCCTCGACCTTGCCGACCAGGTCGGCGCCGACGTCGGCGGCCTTGGTGTAGATGCCGCCGCCCACGCGGGCGAACAGCGCGATCGACGAGGCGCCCATCGAGAAGCCCGCGAGCATGTTGATCACGCGGTTGAACTCGAGGGCGTTGCCGTCGACGTCGGCCAGGGCGTCGAACTGCCCGAGGTAGACGATGAACAGCGTGCCGAAGCCGATCAGGCCGAGGCCGACCACGCACATGCCCATCACGGCGCCGCCGCGGAACGCGACCGCGAGCGCCGGCGACAGGCCGGTGCGAGCCGCCGCCGCGGTGCGCACGTTGGCGCGGGTGGCCACGCGCATGCCGAAGAAGCCGGCGAGGCCCGAGCACACGGCGCCGGCGATGAAGGACACGCCGACCAGCCACGAGGAGGTGGCACCCGCGGTGAACGCGAGCAGACCGGCGATGATGAGCACGAAGATCGCCAGGACCTTGTACTCGGCGGCCAGGAAGGCCATGGCGCCGCGGAAGATCTGGTCGGCGATCTTCTGCATGCGCACGGTGCCGGGATCTTGCTTGGTGATCCAGGCGGTCGCGAAGATCGCGTAGAGCAACGCCAGCGCCCCGCAGACGGGTACGGCGTAGAGTAGGTTTTGGATTGGGATATCCACGGAGGAAGCTTTCTTGCCGGCGAGGACCGGGCCAGGGGGGAGTGAAGGAGCCGTTTAGCTGTGGAGCCGCGAGGCAGCCGAAAAGCCGGCTCAGCTGTTGAACTTGTTCATCGCCATGACGACCCCGTCGGTCATCATGCAGGTCAGGGCCGTCACGGCGCGCTCGACCAGGTCGAGGGCCGGGCCCTGCTCGTCGGGGCTGAAGTCGGACAGCACATAGTCGGCGACCTCCCCGTGCACGGGGCGGCCCACGCCGAGGCGCAGCCGCAGGAAGTCGGCCGAGCCGAGCTGCTGCACGATGTCACGCAGGCCATTGTGACCCCCATGACCGCCGCCCTTCTTGATCGCCAGGCGGCCGAGCGGGAAGTCGATCTCGTCGTGGACCACGACGATCTGCGTCGGCGGCACCTGGTAGAACTGCGCCGCAGGCACCACACTGCCGCCGCTGCGGTTCATGTAGGTCTGCGGCCTGAGGACCACGCAGCGCTGGCCCTTGCAGCTGACGCTGGTGGTCAGGCCCTTCCACTTCTCGGTCCAGCTCGGGCGCGTCGGCAGCAGCGACTCGCACCAGGCCTCGACCGCCATGAAGCCGACGTTGTGACGCGTGCGAGCGTAGCGAGCCCCGGGATTCCCGAGGCCCACGATGAGCCATGGACTCATGTCGGCCATCGCGCGCGGCTTCCGTCGTCAACGCCTGCTCACTTCTTCTTCGCCGGGGCGGCCTTCGCCGGGGCGGCGGCCTTCGGGGCGGCAGCGGCAGCGGGCTTCGCCGGGGCCTTCGCCGCGGCGGCCTTCTTCTTCTTGTCGGCGTCGCTCTCCTCCTCGATCTTGATCTTGGCGGGCTCGATGTGGGCGAGCGACTGGTTGCCGTTCTCGAGGATGCGACCACCGGGGATGCTGAGGTCCTTGATGCGCAGGGTCTCGCCGGACTGCAGCGGGGTGATGTCGACCACCAGGCTCGCCGGGATGTCGCTCGGCTTGACCGACACGTGCACGTAGCGCAGGAAGGTCTTGAGCGACCCGCCGGCGACCACGCCCGCGGCGCGGCCGGAGACCTCGACGGGGATGCGGACCGTCAGCTCCTTGGCCGGGTCGACGCGCAGGAAGTCGACGTGCAAGATCGCGTCCTTGACCTTGTGGACCTGGTGATCGCACACGATGCAGGACTCGGTCCCGACGACCTTGCCGTCCTCCTCGAGCGTGACCTTGTACCAGGTGTTCAGCTTGCGGGCCGGGTCCATGGTCTTGCGCAGGATCCGGGGGTCGACGGTGATCGACCGGTGCTCGCCGCCCGCGCCGTACACGATCGCGGGGATCAGGCCCTTGACGCGCAGCTTGCGGGCGTCGCCCTTGCCCTGCGTGTGGCGGACCTGGACAGTAATTTCGCGTTGCTCGTTCATGATCGCTTCTCTTCTCTTGTCGTGCCGCCGGGTGGGTAGCCACAGAATTGGGCTTGCGCCGCCGGTGAGGCAGAGATCGTGGCCTGTCTGAAAGAACAGGCCTGTCTAAAAAAACAAACTCGAGATCGAGTCCCCGTGGTGGATGCGCTTGACCGCCTCGGCCAGCAGCGGCCCGAGGCTGACCACCGTCAGGCGGTCGCAGCGGCTGAGCCGGTCCTCTTGCGGGATCGAGTTGGTCACCCAGATCCGCTTGATCACCGAATTGTTGATGCGCTCGATCGCCGGGCCCGAGAACACCCCGTGGGTGGAGACCGCGTAGACCTCGGTCGCGCCGTGCTGCAGCACCGCCGAGGCCGCGTTGCACAGGGTGCCCGCGGTGTCGATGATGTCGTCGACCAGGATGGCCCGCTTGCCGGCGACGTCGCCGATCAGATGGAGCACCTGCGAGACGTTGGGGCTCTCGCGCCGCTTGTCGATGATCGCCAGCGAGCACTCGAGCATCTTCGAGTAGATGCGGGCTCGCTCGACCCCGCCGGCGTCCGGCGACACGATCACGACGTCGTTGCCGTACAGCCCCGCGGCCTTCAACGTGTCGCGAAACACCGGGGTCGCGTAGAGGTGGTCGAAGGGGATGTTGAAGAAGCCCTGGATCTGACCGGCGTGCAGGTCGACGGCCAGCACCCGGGTCGCCCCCGCCGCGGTCAGCAGGTCGGCGACCAGCTTGGCGGAGATCGGCGTGCGCGGCTTGACCTTGCGGTCCTGCCGGGCATACCCGAAGTAGGGCATCAGCGCGACGATGCTGCCCGCGCTGGCCCGCTTCAGCGCGTCGATCATGATCAGCAGCTCCATCAAGTTGCGGTTCGGCGGGCTGCAGGTCGACTGCATCAAGAAGCAGTTGACCCCGCGCACGTTCTCACCGATCTCGACGAAGATCTCTCCGTCCGAGAAGCGCTCCACGCGGGCCCGGCCCTGGACGATGCCCAGGTGCTCGCACAGCTCCGCGGTGAGCGGAGCGTTCGAGTTGCCACCAAAGATAGTCAGGGTCTTGTTCACGGGGTCCTCGGGATCAGGGCTGGGACTGCGGAAACAGCGGTTGGGGCGGCAGGATTCGAACCTGCGGTAGGCGGAATCAAAACCCGCTGGCTTACCACTTGCCGACGCCCCAATTGTTCAGCGAAGCCGCGAGCCCCGCCAAGCGCGCGGATTTATAGGGTTTGGCCACCCGCCCTGTCAACCACCCGCCGCGCCGCGCCGCGCCCTGTGAGATCTGCAACGCCGCGGACAGCTGTCCCGCACCCGGGGGACCATGTGCTAGGGTCGCGCCGCTCACGGCCCGCCGTGGGCCCACCCTTCGAGGAGACCACCGCTTCCATGTCGCCGATGTCGATGCCCCCAATCTCCGGCCGAATGCGCCGCCTGCGTAGCGCCACCGCCGCGCTCGCCACTGCCGCGCTCAGCCTGCTCG
>NZ_JACCSO010000380.1 GCF_013812955.1 Nannocystis sp.
AATCAGACAGGTATCGATTACTACGACACGCTGATGTCGCGGATCCATGGTGGCCTGTGCGCCTTCCAGAGCCTGCGGACGCACCGGCGCGAGCGCACGCGCACGCGCGAGGATACATCGTTCCCGCCGCGCGCGTCGTCGTCGGCATCGCCCCCGCAACCGCCCACCGCGTCCAGCCACGCGGCGAGCGACGACGGGCCGCCGATGCTCGAGCCACAGGGGTTCATCGCACACGGCGGCCGCGTGCTGCCCCTCTTCGGGGACGTGCGCGCCGTCTTCCACAGTGCCCCGCCGCCCGCCGAGGCATCACCGCCGACCCCGGCACCGCCCCGCAGCGCGCCCATGCCGGAAGAGTTGCCGTTGCTCGTGCAGGATCCGCCGAGCAGCCGCCCCCCGTCCGCCTCGATCCTCAAGCTGCCGCTGCCCACACCGCCCTCGCGGCTCGGCCTCGTCGGCCGTCCCGCGGAGGCTCCAGCGCCCACGCCCGAGCAGTCAGGCCCGACCGCCGTAGCCACGGACGGCGCGACCGCCACAACGCCGCAGCATGCCACGCCGTCCGAGCATGGACTCGAGGCGTTGCTGGCGAGTCGCGCACACCTGGAGGCTGCGCGCCTGGAGCAGGTCCACGCGGAGCACCGAGCCTGCCTGGCGACGTTGCTGCACGAGCACCGCGCCGAGTTACACGCGCAGGCCGAGGCCGACGCCGCTCGCGCGACGCAGCTCGTCCGCGAACTACTCGCCGAGCACCGCGCCGAGCTGACCCGAAGCGCCGACGCCCAGGCCGGCAGGCTCGCGCTCGTCCTCTCGCAACACCGCGAGGAGATGGAGGCCACGCGGGCCGAACAGCCCGCCGCGTCCAGCTCGCAGAGCGAGGCGCTGGCCACCGCGCTGATCGAGCAAGCGAAGCTCCAGCGCGAAGCCCATGAGGACATCGCGCAGCACATCGCCGACGTGACGACTCTCGTCGCGGACCTCGGGCAGACCGTGGGGCTCCTGGCCGTGGCGGTGTACGACGCCCGCCAGGTCCGTGTACCCACGGTCTCACTCCCACCACCCCCGCGGGTCGGCGGGAACCTCGGTGCGGTCGCTACGGCGACCATGACGACGCTTGACGTCTCCAGCGCGTCGTCCTCACCTGTCCCCGCGGCCAGCCCGCCGCCACCAGCGGCAGCGACCGTCGGCCGCACGCCGGACGCCGCCAATGCAGGGACTTCCTCGCTCACCACTGCTCCCTGGTCAGGCGTGTCCCAGCCCGACGCCGGCAGGCCGAGAGCCTGCACGCCCGCGCGGGCTGGTGTGTCGTCGGACTTGGACGACGTCACGAACGAGGACCTGGCCGACGTCGTCGACCCTGAGGAGTATACGCGACTCGACCCCGTGACCGACCTGGTGCTGGGCGCTGGAGCGGCTGATGTCTAACAACAAGGATATCGCCGTCCTGGCGAAGAAGGTCTACGAGCTATCGGTGCTCTCGCCCGCGGAGCTCGACGCCCGCAAGTGGGAGGCGCTGCTAATCCTCAACGCGGTCTACAGCTCCGCGACGCAGGCCGGCATCGACAAGGCCAACGCCGACAAGATGGCCCGCTTCGGCGCCCAGATCGAGCAGGAGGGCATCCTCTCGAAAATGCACCCCAAGTGGCACCTGCGCACCGACGACGGCAAGCCGCCGGCCGCCCGGTTCGCCCTCGAGACCGCGCTCTCGAACCCAAGCCGTGACCTCCGCGCGCGTCTCGCCACCCTTCAGTTCATCGCCCCCGCCGATCGCCCTCCGCTAGACGACCTGGCGCGTGCCTTCATCGCCGACGCGTTCGCCGGCGCGAAGGGAGCGGCGCGCGAGCAATACATCGACGTCATGCGGAGCCGCTCGGCGACGTGGTTTCGGGAACCGTGGCCGATCGTGCTCCCGCACGAGGGCACCCCGCCAGCGGTGATGATCTTGCTCGACAACCAGGGGACTACGCACGACGGCGGCATCTACGACGATCCATCCGACGACACGGCACTGGACAGGATGAGCTGGGCCCATGCAGTGCGCACCTGGGACGTCGACTTCCTGCGCGACAACCCCCTCGCCAAGCTCTACGTCAATGTCGACAGCGCGGTCAACAAGGTGGTCGACACCGCGGGGGATCTGGCCGGCGGCGCCAACGAGGCCGCCAGGAGTCTCGCCAATATCTTGAAGTGGGCCCCGTACGTCCTCGCCGGCATTGCCACGGTCGGCGTGACCGCAGCAGTCCTCGCCGCTGCAAGGCGAGCACCACAGCTTGCGCCCGCAGCTACATGAAAGGGAGATCATGCCAAGACAAGACCACAGCCAATTGCTCACGACCCTGCGCGACGTCGCGAC
>NZ_JACCSO010000384.1 GCF_013812955.1 Nannocystis sp.
TGCAGCAGACCAGGCAGCCGCGGAGCGTGCAGCCGCCGAGCATGCAGCCGCCGAGCAGGACCAGGCCGCAGCCGAGCGTGCCGCAGCCGAGCAGGCCGCGGCCGACAGCACCGGGCACGAGGCAGCCGAGCAGGCAGCACCGGAGCGCACCGACGACAGCGAGGTTGTTGACACTGAAGCTGCGGAGCGTGCCGCCGCCGAGCAAGCCGCCGCGGAGCAAGCAGCCGCGGAGCGTGCCGCCGCGGAGCAAGCCACCGCGGAGCGTGCAGCCGCCGAGAAGGCCGAGCGTGCAGCCGCGGACAAGGCCGCCGCGGACAAGGCCGCCGCGGACAAGGCCGCCGCCGAGAAGGCCGCCGCCGAGAAGGCCGCAGCAGCAGCCGCGATCCCCGGTGAGGCGATCGAGATCGCCGGTGAGACCTTCAGCCCGGAGGAGCAGCGCATCCTCAACGCCGCTCGCACGGCCGAGAGCGCCGGCGGCAACAAGGCGATCGACGCCTGGCGCGACGCCTCGAACAAGCTGGCTGGCAAGCGTTACCCGCGGAACCGCCTGCGTGAGCTCTATTCCGAGGCCGGCAAGTGGAGCAACGTCGCCGACCTGCTGAAGGACGACCTCAAGGGCGACCCGACGCGGGACATCGAGCACACCAAGGCCGCCTACTGGCAGCTGATCGAGATCTACCGCGACCACCTGCGTCAGCCCGGCCTGGTCGTCACGACCCTCGCAGCGCTCGAGAAGGTGCTCGAGGACGCGCACGACACCGAGGCCCTGCTCAAGGTCGTCGAGACCCAGCAGGCCCAGTTCGACGCCATGAAGCGCTGGCCTGACCTCATCGGTCGCATCCGTCGCCGCGCCGAGCTCACGTCCGACCCGGCCGGTCGTACCGCGCTGCATCTCGAGGCCGGCCGCCTGTTCCTCGACAAGTTCAACAACCAGGCCGAGGCCATCAAGAGCTTCGAGAGCGTGCTGGAGGCCGACGAGTTCAACGCCGAGGCCATCAGCAAGCTCAAGGACCTCTACGCGAAGCGCCGCGACTGGGAGAAGATGGTCCATGTCCAGCAGAAGGAGCTCACGCTCCTGGACAACCCCGCCCAGCGGATGGAGCAGCTCCTCGACATCGCCCGCACCGCGGTCGCGAAGATCAAGAAGAACCCGCTCTCCATCGAGCTGTGGAACCAGGTCCTCGCCAGCGATCCGAACAACCATGAGGCTCTCGAGCAGCTCGAGGGCTTGCTCGAGCGCGAGAAGGAGTGGGCGCAGCTCGCCGGCGTGCTCGCCAGCCTCACCGAAGTCGAGAAGGACGGGGCGAAGCGCGTCCAGTACCTGATCAAGCTCGGCTCGCTGCACAGCGACAAGCTCGAGGACCCGAAGGCGGCGATCGGCGCCTGGGAGCAGCTCTACAAGCTCGACCCGGAGAACCGTCGCGCCCAGGACGCGCTCAAGAAGCTGTACCTGGCCGTCGGCGACATGGAGAGCCTGCAGGAGTTCTACGCCAAGCAGGACAAGTGGGGCGAGTTCGTCCGCGTGCTCGAGAAGGAGTCCGAGACCGCCGAGGGCAGCCAGCGCACGACCCTGCTGCTCAAGATCGCGGACCTCTATCACAGCCGCCTCGAGAAGAGCGACCGCGCGGTCAAGGCCCTCGAGAAGGCGCTCAGCTTCGATGACAACAACCTCGTCGTCGCCGACGCCCTGATCGCCCTCTACGAGCAGGCCCACGACGAGCGCCACATCTCGGTGCCCCTCAAGATCCAGCTGAACCACAGCGAGGATCCGGAGCAGCGCAACCTGCTGCTGCGCCGCCTCGCCGACCTCGCCGAGCGGGTCGCCGGCGACCACACGCTGGCCTTCGGTTACTACCGCCAGGCCTTCACCGAGAACCACACCCAGGCCGACATCCGCGACCACATGTTCCGTCTCGGCGAAGAGATCGGCGCATGGGCCGAGCTCGTCGAGTCGCTCAAGGCCGGCATCGAGAAGTACGGCAGCGACCCCGAGAGCATCCCGCTGCGGCTCAAGCTCGCCGAGGTCTACGAGAAGCGCGTCAGCGACCTCGACGCCGCCCTCGCCACCAACCAGGCGATCCTCGAGATCAACGGCGAGGAGCCGACCGCCCTCACCTCGCTCGAGCGCCTCTACCTGGCCCTCGGCCGTGAAGAGGACCTGCTCAACATCCTTCGCACCAAGCTCTCGCTCGCCGGCGGCGACGACGAGCGCCGCGCGATCCAGACCCACATCGGCAGCATCCATGAGCAGGCCGGTCACACCGAGCAGGCCATCTCGGCCTACGAGGCCGTGCTCGGCACTGGCGTCGAGGACGCTGGCGCCCTCGCGGCCCTCGACCGCATGTACCTGACTCAGGGCAAGTGGAGCGAGCTGGCCGACATCCTCCGCCGCGAGCTCGCCGCGACCGCGGACGACAACAACGAGGCGCGCGCCGGCTTCCTGCTGCGTCTCGGCGTCCTGACCCAGGACAAGCTCAGCGCTGCCCCCGACGCCGTCGAGCTCTACCGTCAGGTGCTCGAGGCCGACCCGACCAACGAGGAGGCCCGCCGCCGCCTCGAGGGCTGGCTCGAGGACGACAGCCTCAAGCTCACCGTCGCCACCATCCTGTTGCCGGTGTACGAGCGCCTCGAGGCCTGGCCGCAGGTCGTGCAGACCCTGGAGATCCAGGTCGCCGCGGCCGGCTCGGTCGACGAGCGCGTCGAGCTGCTGCTGCGCATCGGCGGCATCCTGGCCCAGACGATCGGCAACTCGGCCGCGGCCTTCGACGCCTACAGCCGTGCGTTCCGCCAGGACCCGCACAGCGAGACGGCCCAGGCCGAGCTCGAGAAGATCGCCCAGATCGAGGACCGCTTCGCCGACTTCGCCGCCCTCTACGAGGAGGCGGTCGCCGGCGACCTGCCGAGCGACCTGCAGAAGAGCCTGCTGATGAAGCTGGCGGCGCTGTACGACCATCGCCTCGGCAACGCCCCCAAGGCGATCGAGAACTACCGCAAGGCGCTCGAGGTCGACGCCGACAACATGGGCGCGCTCGAGGCGCTGGAGAAGCTGTACAGCCGCGACCAGAATTGGGGCGAGCTGCTCGGCGTCTACCGCAGCAAGGTCTCGCTCACCAGCGAGCCCCAGGCCCGTCAGGACCTGCGCTTCCGCATCGCCTACCTGCAGGACGAGATGCTCGTCCAGAAGGACGAGGCGATCGCGACCTACAACGAGATCCTCGCCGACGAGTTCGAGAACCTCCAGGCGATCGTCGCCCTCGACCGGCTGTACCAGGCCGGTGGAAATTGGGCGCTGCTGGCCGAGAACCTCGAGCGCCAGCTGACGCTCTCGAACGACCCGGCCGCCCAGGTCGAGCTCAACCTGCGCCTCGGCGAGCTGCGCCTCACGAAGCTCGAGCAGGCCGCGCCGGCCGTCGAGACCTACCACCGCGCGCTGGCGATCGATCCTAGCAACGCGACCGCCCTCTCGGCGCTCGAGACCCTGCTGACCAACGAGTCGCAGCAGCTGACGGTGGCCAAGACCCTCGAGCCCTTCTATCGCAGCGGCAACAACTGGCCGCGGCTGATCCAGGCCTACGAGATCATGGTGACGCACTCGCAGGACGCCGAGGAGAAGATCGGCCTGCTGCACCGCATCGCCGAGCTGCAGGAGAGCGGCGTCGACGACCAGGCCAAGGCCTTCGAGGCTCTCGGTCGCGCCTTCAAGGTCGACCCGGCCAACCCGATCACGCAGGAGCGCCTGGAGGGCCTCGCCCGGCAGATGGGCGCCTACCAGGAGCTCGTCGCGCTCTACGACGAGTCGATCCCCGACATCGTCGACGACCAGCTGATCATCCGCCTGCTCGTGAAGATCGCCCAGATCTACGAGACGATCCTCGCCGACGCGGCCAAGGCTGCGGCCTCCTACGATCGCATCCTCGGCATCGACCCGGCCAACTTCGAGGCCGTCGACGCCCTGATCCAGGTCCACATCAATCAGAACAACTTCGAGGCGCTGGTCAATGCCGTCGCCCGCAAGTCGGAGATGGTGACCTCGCCCGACGACCGCAAGAGCCTGCTGCTCTACGCCGCCCAGATCCGCGAGGTGCAGATGACCGATCTGCCCGGCGCGATCGCCCTGTACCAGCAGGTCCACGCGCTCGATGACGCCGACATCGCGGCCCTCGACGCCCTCGACAAGCTCTACGTCCAGACCGAGGCGTGGGAGCCGCTGCGGGACATCTACCGCCGCAAGACCGAGCTCGCCGTCGAGCCGGAGCACCGCGCCCACTGGTTGCACCTGCTCGGTCAGGTCTACGACCAGAAGCTCGGCGACGTCGAGCATGCGATCGAGACCTACCAGGCGATCCTCGACCTCCAGCAGGCCGACTACCACGCCATCCAGGCGCTGGACCGCCTGTTCGGCCAGGCCGAGCGCTGGAGCGACCAGCTCAGCATCCTCGAGCGGGCCGTCGAGGTCGCACCGGCGCGCGAAGAGCAGACGGAGCTGCGCCATCGCATCGGCGCGCTGTGGGAGAACCAGCTCTCGGACATGGTCCGCGCCGTCGAGGCCTACCGCGACACCCTCGCGCACGCCCCCGACCACGCGCCGACGATCGCGGCCCTCGACCGCATCGTGCACGGCACCAGCGAGCCGATGCTCGCCGCCGAGGTGCTCGCGCCGTTCTACGACCAGCTCGCCGAGTGGGAGAAGCTCGTCGACATCTACGAGGTGATGGTCAAGAACACGCAGGACCCGGTCGGCCAGATCGAGCGCCTGCACATGATCGCCGCGATCTACGAGCGGCAGCTCGGCCAGTACGACAAGGCCTTCGCCGCCTACGCTCGCGCCCTGGCGATCGACCCGACCCTCGAGTCGACCATCGAGCACCTGCACCGCATCGCCGCGGTCACCAGCGAGTGGGAGAAGCTCGCCGGCCTGCTCTCGGAGCAGGCGGAGAACATCCTCGACCCGGCGACCAAGGTCGGCATGATCCATCGCCTCGCGCTGGTGCTGGAGACGCGGCTCGGCCGGGTCGACGACGCCATCGCCCGCTACCTGGCGATCCTCGACGTCGACAGCGAGAACCGCGAGGCGATCGCTCAGCTCGACCGCATCTTCACCGGCCTCGAGCGCTGGCCGCAGCTGGTCGAGAACCTGCGCCGCCAGATCAGCATCACCGCGGAGGAGACGGACATCATCGCCCTGCAGTACCGCATGGGCCAGGTCTACCAGAACAACATGAGCAACCTGCCCCAGGCGATCGAGGCCTACCGGGCGATCCTCGACATCGACCCGGATCAGAGCCAGACCCGCGGCGCGCTCGAGCTCATCTTCACCGAGGGCGAGCACCAGGCGGAGATCGCCGCCATCCTCGAGCCGCTCTATCAGGCATCCCGTAACTGGGAGGCGCTGATCAAGCTCGCGGACGTCAAGCTCCACGCGACCGCCGATGTGGCCGAGCGCCTCGAGATCATCCGCACCACCGCCGAGATCTGCGAGCAGCAGCTCGGCGACGCCGGCCAGGGCTACTACTGGTGGCTGCGCGCCTACATGGATGACCCGCTGAGCGAGACGGTGAACGAGCAGCTCGACCGCCTCGCCGACCTCACCCAGGAGTGGGCCTACATCGTCGATGTCGGCGCCCAGGTGCTCGAGAACGTCGAGCTCAACCAGGACGTGCGTCTCGCGGTGCTGCTGCGCTCGGGCCAGGTGCTCGACAAGCGCATGAACGACGCCGGGCGGGCCATCGTCGCCTACAACCAGGTGCTGGCGATCAACGCCGAGCACGCCGAGGCGCTGCAGGCCCTCGACCGGCTCTACACCCAGTCCGGTCAGTGGGAGCAGCTCGCCGACATCCTCCAGCGGCGGATCAAGACCACCATGGACGGCGAGGTGCTCGTCGACCTCGAGATGCGCCTCGCCTCTGCCTACGAGCAGTGGCTGGCCAACCCCGAGGCCGCGATCGCCGCCTATAACCGCGCGATCGACATCGACGCCAGCAACATCCGCGCCCTCGAGCGCCTCGAGGTGCTCTACATGTCCGCCCAGCGCTGGCAGGACCTGTTCAACACCTACGAGAAGATGTCGTCGATCGCCAACACCGACGAGGACACCGCGGCCTGCTTCCAGCGCATGGCCAAGCTCGCCGCCGAGGCCCTCAATCGCGAGTCCGACGCCGTCGACCTGTGGACCAAGGTCATCGACTTCCGCGGTGAGGACAGCCTCGCCCTCGGCGAGCTCGCGGCCCTGCACGAGCGCTCCGAGCGGTGGGACGACCTCGCCGAGGTGCTCGAGCGCCAGGTCTACGCGGTCAGCGACAAGAACCAGAAAGTCGCGATCTACCAGACCCTCGGCCGCGTCTACGGCGAGCGCCTCGGCAAGGACCGCAACTCCCTCGACGCCTGGCTGAACGCCCTCGAGCTGAACGCCCGCGACGTCGACACCCTGACCGCGCTGCATCGCATCTACCAGCAGAACGAGAGCTGGCTCGAGCTCAACGACATCCTGTCGAAGCTGATCGACCTCGGGCCGCGGGTGCTCGGCGCCGATCAGACGCGCGACTACTACGCCCAGGTCGGCCGCATCCAGGCCGAGTACCTGATGGACACCAACGCCGCGATCGAGGCCTGGCGCCACGTCGTGGAGCTCGAGCCGAACAGCCTCGAGGCTCTGGCCGCGCTCGAGCGCCTGTACAGCGGCGAGGCCCGCTGGCAGGAGGTCGTCCAGGTCCTCGAGCGCAAGGGCAAGGTCGTTCAGACCGACCCCGAGAAGATCGACGTGCTGATGCAGGTCGCATCGATCTGGGAGAACCAGATCGGCAACAAGACCGAGGCGGCCGGCGTCTATCTCGAGATCCTCGAGATCGACCAGACCTACATGCCCGCGCACGAGTCGCTCGAGGCGATCTACCGCGAGACGGAGGACTGGAACCCGCTGATCGAGCTGTTCCTGCGCCAGGTCGAGATCTTCGACGAGCCGAGCTTCAAGGTCACCGTCTCGCAGAAGATGGCCAAGGTCTACGAGCAGAACCTCGGGGACCTCGACGGCGCCTTCGAGTCGCTCAAGTACGCCTTCAACATCGAGTACGGCAACGAGGACACGAGCATCGAGCTCGAGCGCCTCGCCACCGCCGCCGGCAAGTGGGGCGAGCTCCTCAACGAGTACAACGGCATCGTTCGTACCATCGAGGACAAGCACGAGCAGAGCGAGCTGTGGGTCAAGATCGGCCGCTGGTACGGCGAGCACCTGAATCGCGTCGACTACGGGCTCAAGAGCCTCGAGGAGGCGCTCAAGCTCAACCCGAACAGCGTGCACGCGCTGCGTGAGATGGCGAGCTTCTACCGCCGCTCGAACAACAACGTCGAGCTGGCCAAGACCCTGGCCCGCGTCGTCCCGCTGGAGGTCGACGCCAACATCCAGGTGCGCACCCTGCTAAACCTCGCCGAGGTCCAGGACACCGGCCTCGGGGACATCCCGGCCGCGATCGACAGCTACCGCCGCGTGCTCGAGATCGACGGCGAGAACATCGCTGCGCTCGACAACCTCGCGCGCCTGCACGAGAGCCAGGGCCAGTGGCAGGACCTCGTCAACATGCTCGAGCGTCGGGTCGTGACCCTCGACGAGCCCGAGCGGGTGATCGCCCTGCGCAAGCGGATCGGCGGCGTCCAGGACGCGCAGATCCACAACCCCGGCAACGCGATCGAGACCTACCGCAGCATCCTCGACAGCGAGCCCACGGACCGCGACGCGCTGTCCGCCCTCGAGCGCCTGTACCTGGCCGGCAACCAGATCCCCGAGTACCTGAACGTGCTCGAGGCCGAGCTCGACGCCACCAACGACAAGAACGAGCAGATCTCGATCTACGACCGGATGGCCGGCGCGCTGGTCAACCTCGCGGACGACCCGCTGCGGGCGACCGAGGTGCTCGAGAAGATCCTGATGCTCGACAAGCATCGGGATGTCACCTACCGGCAGCTCGAGGAGCTGTACATCAAGCTCGAGAAGTGGACCGAGCTCGTCGAGACCTACCGCAATCACATCGAGGTGACCGCGGCGCCCGCCGGCAAGATCGAGCTGCTCCTGGCCATGGGCCAGACCTACGAGAAGCAGATCCAGGACATCGATCGCGCGATCGAGACCTACGCCGAGATCCTCGAGATCAACCCGCAGCACTACGACGCGGCCGTCACCCTCGCTCGCCTCCAGGAGCAGATCGAGGACTGGCAGGCCGCGATCACGACCCTCGGCAAGCTCGTCGAGCTGTCGCGGGACCCCGAGCTCCGGGTCCAGCACCTCACCCGCATGGGCCAGGTGTTCCAACAGAAGCTCGACCAGCCCGACCAGTCCGAGTTCCGCCTGACCCAGGCCCTCGAGCTCAACCCCGGCTACGTGCCCGCCCTCATCAGCCTCACCGAGCTCTACAAGGCCCGCAAGGACTGGCTGAAGGCCGCGCGTAACCTCGAGGCCGCGGTCGAGTACTCGACCTTCAAGCTCGAGAAGACCAACCTCGCCGCCGAGGCCGGCTTCATCTACTACGAGGAGCTCGACAAGAAGGACAAGGCGGTCGCCCTGTTCGCCAAGGTCCTCGAGCTCGACCCGGAGCACGTCAAGGTCGGCCGCGTGCTCGGCCAGCTCTACTACGACGACGGCAACTTCGCCGGCGCCGACCCGATCTACGACGTGCTGACCCGCAAGACGGATCAGCTCGGTCTCAGCGAGTCGGACCAGCGCGACCTGTTCGTGCGGGCCGCCAAGGTCGCCCGCAAGCTCGGCAACGCCGACAAGGCGCTGAAGCACTACCGCAAGGCCTACGACCTCGACCCGACCAACCGCGACGTGCTCGTCGGCCGGGCCGACCTGCTGTTCGAGAAGGAGGACTGGGAGGCCGCGTTCAAGCTCTACCAGACGATCCTGGTCCAGCACCGCGAGACCCAGAGCTCCGAGGAGACGGTGCTCGTCTACTACCGCCTCGGCATGATCAAGAAGCGGCAGAACGAGCCGCGCAAGGCGCTGAACTACCTCGAGAAGGCGCTCGAGGTGGATGCCCACGATCTGAACACGCTGAACGCGGTCATCGACCTGCAGACGGCGGCGAACGACTGGGAGGGCGTCATCCAGGCCAAGCGGGCCATGATCGACGTGGCCGACGGCGACAAGCAGGCCGAGATCTACAAGGAGATCGGTCGGCTCTACCTGGAGAAGCTCGGCAACTGGCAGAAGTCGTCCGCGGCGTACTCCAGCGCGCTCGACCTGCAGCCGAAGGACTACCCGCTCCTCCACACGCTGCTCGACATCTACACCAAGTACAAGCAGTGGGAGGACTCGGTCCGCATCATCGACCGCATCGTCGAGATCGAGACCGACCCGAAGCGTCGCTCCCGCTACAACTACACCGCCGCGGTGCTGCTCCGCGACGAGATCAAGGCCCACGACGAGGCGATCGACCGCTTCAACATGGTGCTCGACGACGACTCGAGCTTCCTCAAGGCTTTCCAGGCCATCGACACGATGGTCACCAAGAGCAAGGACTGGAAGACCCTCGAGCGCTCGTATCGCAAGATGCTCAAGCGCCTGCCGCAGAACGAGCCGAGCGAGCTCAAGGTCACCCTGTGGAGCAACCTCGCGGAGATCTACCGGACCCGCCTCAAGGACTTCAAGGCCGCCGCGGCCGCCTTCGAGGTCGCAGCCAAGCTCGACCCGACCAACGTCGAGCGGCACTTCCTGCTCGCGGAGCTCTACGAGGCGCTCTCGGCCGACAACCCGACCGAGTTCGCCACCCAGGCGGTCAAGGAGCACCAGATCCTCATCGCCCAGGAGCCGTTCCGCTACGCCTCCTACCACGCCCTCTTCAACATCTACTTCAAGAGCAAGCAGGTCGATAAGGCGTTCTGCGTCGCGCGCACCCTGGTGTTCCTCAAGCAGGCCACGCCCGAGCAGCAGGCCCTCTACGAGAAGTACAACGTCGCCGAGTTCCAGCAGGCGCGCCAGCGCCTGAGCGAGGAGACCCTGCGTCGCCACGTCTTCCATGCGGACGAGGACCTGTTCATCACCGGCATCCTCGGATCGATCGCCCCGGCCCTGGCGGCCTGGCGGGCCAATCCGCTGCCGGCGTACCTCAAGCCGAACGAGCGCACCGACATCAACAGCGACCCGTCGCTGGTGGCGCGCATGGCCAAGTACGTGATGAACGTGCTCAACGTCGGTCAGCCGGACCTGTACCTGCGGCCCGACGAGCCGGGCGACGTGGCCCTGCTGAACGCGGTGCGCGACAACCGGGTGGCGCCGACGATGGTGTTGTTCGCCAACTTGCTGAAGGGCAAGAACGAGAAGCACCTGGCCTTCGCGCTCGGTCGGCACATGCTCGACCTGTACCTGCCGCACTACGCATACATCGCGCTGGACCGCTCGCCGCAGAACCTCAAGCAGGTGTTCTTGACCTGCATGTACGTCTGCGACATGGAGACCGGCCTGCCCAAGGCCGAGCTCGAGGCGTACTCCCGCGAGATCTTCAGCCGCCTGCCCGGCGGTGCCCGCGACCAGATGCGCAGCCTGATGCGCAAGTTCGTCGAGGCGGGTGGTTCGACCGACGTGAAGAAGTGGGCCCTGGCCACCGAGATCGCCGGTTACCGCGTCGGCTACCTGCTGTGCAACGACCTCGTGGTCGCCGCCCACATCATCTCGCAGGAGCAGAGCGCCTTCGGCTCGTCGATGACCCCGAAGGACAAGATCAAGGAGCTGGTCCTCTACAGCATCAGCGAGGACTACTTCAAGGCGCGCAAGAGCATCGGCATGTCCGTCGCCTGAGCCCCTTCTTAACCAGAAGAACCGAAGCCCGAGGGGGTGGTCGCAACCGCGGCCGCCCCCTCGGGCGTTTAACGGCCGCTTGATCATGGCACTGCGACGCGAGGCCCACGTCGCCACGGGTGGCGGCGACGAGCACTCGCGGCCAGGCGTTCGTACGCCTCCAGAACGCCCAGAACCCGGGCCTACGGGTCCGTGGGCTCAGACGTCCTGGGGGTCGGACGCGAGCAGGCCGCTGCCGCTGCGATTGCTCGGCGGGGCGGTGTCGCGGATGCCCTGGACCGCGTAGATGGGCAGCGCCTCACGCTTGCCCTTGACCTGTACGGCCTTGCGCGGCTCGACCAGGATGTGCGGCCCGGCGAGCTGCAGGGTCGACTCGGAGATGATGATCTCGCCCGGCTTGGCGAGGCCGCACAGGCGCGCGGCGATGTTCACGGCGTCGCCGATGACCGTGTACTGCAGGGTTCGCGACGAGCCGATGGCGCCGGCGATGACCGAGCCGGTGTTGCAGCCGATGCCGATGCTGACGCGCTCGCGGCCCTGGTCGATGCGCAGGCGGTTGAACTCCTCGAGCGCGCGCATCATGTCGAGGGCGCAGCGGATGCTGCGCAGCGGCGCGTCCGCGAGCTCGACCGGGGCCCCGAACAGGCCGATGATCTCGTCGCCGACGTATTTGTCGAGGGTGCCGCCGTGCCGGAACAGCACGTCGACCATCACCTCGAAGTACTCGTTGAGGGTGACGACCATCTCCTCGGGCGTGTGGCGCTCGCTCATCGCCGTGAAGCCGCGGATGTCGGCGAACAGCATGGTGACCTCGCGCCGGGCGCCGCCCTGGTTCAAGGTCAGCTGCCCGGAGACGATCTGCTCGACGAGGTTGGGCGAGAGCAGGCGCTGGAACTGGGCCCGGCTGGTCGCCTCGTGCTCGATCTTCTGCGCGAGCATGTTGTTCTCGATGGCGACCGCGGCCTGGGTGGCGATGCCCGAGAACAGCAGCAGGTCCTTCTCGGTGAAGGCGCCGGTGGCGAGCATGGAGTCCATGTGCATCGCGCCGAGCAGCTTGTCGTTGTAGAGCAGCGGCACGCACATGGTCGAGCGGATGCCCTGCATGATGATGCTCTTGGCGGCCTTGAAGCGCTCGTCGACCATCGCGTCGGAGGAGAGCACGGCCCGCTTCTTGGTGCGGACCTCGTCGAGGATGCTGCGGGAGAGCTTGATCTCCTCGTCGCGCTTCTGGCGGACGTAGCGGGCGACGAAGTCCTCGGTCGTCGGGTCGACCAGCAGGATGACCGCGCGGTCGGCACGGATCAGCAGGAACGCCTCGTCGACGATCTTCTGCAGCAGGGTGTCGAGGTCGGCGTCGATCGAGAGCTTCTGCGACAGCTCGTGGGCGACGCGCAGCTTCTCGTAGTCGGCGCGCAGGACCGCGACGTCCTTGATGTCCTTCTCGGGCATGAAGCGCGAGTTGGCGGCGAGCGTGCTCTGGACCTGGCTCTGCACCTGGTCCGGCGTCATCGTCACCTTGCGGAGCGGGACCTTGTCCTGCGGACGGTCCTCCGTGAACCGGTAGGTGGTATTGCCGAGGGAGATCTGATCTCCCGACTTGAGGACTCGTTCGCTGACCTTCTCGCCGTTGACGAAGGTGCCGTTCAGGCTGCCCACGTCGCGCACGACGTAACGTCCATCAGGCCCCAGGGTGATCCGGCTGTGCTCCTTCGACACGATGCGGTCGAGGACCTGGATCGAGTTGTCAGGATGGCGCCCAAGGGTATTAAACGAGGAGAGAACGTGCTCGACCGGTTGATCCCCCCCGAGCAGGATGAGCTTCGCTGCCATCGACAATTCGGCATCGTAGGGCAGCGAACACGAGGGATCAACCAGCGTTATGCGGACGTGCTGCGGCCTCGGGGCGAGAAATTACCCAAGGAAGTCGCTTCGGAGGCCCATTTCGCGCGATCGGTGGTCTTCGTCGGCGGTCCTCGTCGGCGCTCGCTGGACCGCCGGACCACTCGACAGGGGGGAGATCCCAGGGGAGATCACTTTCGCGCGCCATCCACCGCCTTCAAGCTCGCCCGGACGCTGCTCCAGCTCGAGGCAAACAGCGAACCCTGAAGTATCATGGCCGTCCAAACGCGGCCTGACGTGTACTACCTGCCCGCATATGTAGCATTGGAGCGGTGGCTGCTCGCAAAGCGGGTCGCCGTCGTGTCCCCGGCCGGTCCAGAGGGCCCGCGGCGACTCGCTGCGGCCGGCGCAGCCCGGGTCCTCGTGCTCGCCGCAGATTTTGAGCCATCACCCCGCGTCGAGGTGTGGGGCGGGCCGCTGCCGAGTCCACTGCAGCTGCCGCTGCGTGACGGCAGCGTCGACGCGCTGCTGTGCATCGAGGCCTACGCCGAGCTCGAGGCCGAGGATCGCGCCGCGCTGATGCAGGAGGCGCAGCGAGTCCTGCGTGCGGACGGCGTGCTGGTGGTCTGGAGTGATGGGCAGAGCGCGGCGGAGGCCGAGCTGCGGAGGGTTTTTCCGGAGGTGGTGGCGCTCGGCCAACAGCGCTGGTCCGGCGTTCGCTTCGCGTTGGTCGCCGAGCTGCCGGACGCCGAGTCGCCGGTCGCCGAGCTGCCGGGCGCTGGCATTCGCCTGGCGGAAGATCTGCTGCCCGAGCCGGTGTCGTTCGGACCGTTCCTGCTGCTGGCCAGCCGCGGGGAGCTGTCGTCCGTGTTCGCCGAGGGCGTGCTCGTACCGACGGCCGAGCAACCGACGCCGGTCGCTGCTGCGGTGGCCGAGGTCGCCGGCGTCGTCGCGCCCACGCCCACGCCGTCGTCACCCGCGGTGGCGGCCGAGATCCCCGTGCTGGCGATGTTTGGCTCCGACTCTGGGCCGATGGCCGGGGTGCGCGAGAACTCGGTGCTGGCGATGTTTCGCTCCGATTCTGCGCCGCTGCCGGCGATGGAGGCGGACGAGAACTCGGCGGTCGCGGTGCCTCGCCCCGAGTCGGCGCCGATGCCTGCGCCGTCGCTCTCGCGGCTGCCGAGTCCGGCGCTGAGCGGTTTGCCGGTGCGATCGCCGGTGCCGTCGTTCGGACCGATCGACGAGAGTGATGTGCTGGCCGCGTTGTTCGACGCGCCGACGGTCAGCGCGGCTCCGAGGGTGCAGTCCGGGCCGGTCCCGGGCGTCGAGCTCACGGCCTTGCGCGAGCAGATCGCGGGCTCGAACGCCGAACTCGACGGGCTGCGCCAGCACGCGGCGACGCTGGCCGAGGCGCTGATGCAGGCGCAGAGCGAGGCGATCGACGCGCGGGCCGAGCTGCATGAGCTTCGCGGCCGCGCCGAGCTGCAGACGCCGCGGGGCGTGGACGAGGCTCCGCCGGCCAAGCCCGAGCACGAGTCGATCGGCGACCACGACTCGTCGATGATTACGCGGGTCCTGGTCGACGAGGTCGCGCCGATGGTCGCCCCGGATCCGCCGCGACCGAGCGCCGACGTCGCGCTCGACCGCGACCGCCTGCGCGAGGAGCTGACTCGTCGCACCGCGGACATGCAGGCGCTCGAGACCCGGCTGTGGGAGAGCGAGGAGGAGGTCCAGAAGGAGCGGCTCGAGAACGTCCGGCTGGTGACCGACGTCGACCGCCTGCGCGAGCAGGTCGACCGCAGCCGGGTCGTCGAGCACGAGCGGGTGCAAGAGCTCGAACGTCTCGGTCACGAGCTTCGCAAGCTCGAGCTGGTCCACGCGGAGCTGCAAGGCCTTGTGATCACCCGCGAGCAGCGGCTGCGCGAGCTCGAGGCCAGCGCGAATGGTGAGGTCGATCCGCCGGAGGTCGAGGAGCTGCGCGTGCAGCTGCGCGAGCTCGGGGCCCAGCGCGACCAGGCGCAGGCGCTCGAGCGGGCGGCGAGCGAGCAGACCCGCCGGCGCGAGCGCGAGCTGCACGACGCGACCCGCACGATCCGCGAGCTGCGGCGCAACGTCGAGGAGCACGCCAGCATCTCCGCCAACCTGCGCGGCGAGCTGGTGGTGATGCAGGTCGAGGTCGAGCAGTATCAGACCACGGTCCCGCGCCTGCAGGAGCGCCTGCGCGACCAGCAGCGCAAGACCCTCGAGCGCGAGGAGGAGGCCGCCGAGCTGCAGCGTCGGCTCGAGGGCGCGGTCAGCGAGCAGCAGCATCTGCGCCAGCGGCTGCGCCGCCACAAGCAGGAGTCCGAGGCCCTCGCGGCGGTCCGTGACGCCCTCGAGGTCGACGTCTATCGGCTGCGCGGGGAGCTCGAGGCGCGGCGCAAGGTGATCGAGCAGCTCCAGCGGCTGGTCGCGCTGGGGACCGGCAACGGTCGGATCGGCAGCGACGAGGGCGCCGAGCTGCAGGGCCTGCGGGCGATGTTGGCGGAGCAGGCGAGCCTGCACGCGGAGCAGCTCGCGAGTGCCGAGCAGCAGCAGCGTCTGGGCGTCGAGAGCGAGCGTGCGCGGCTGAAGCGGACCCACCTCGAGATCGCGATCCGCGGAGAGGAGCAGGAGTTCCTGCTGTACCAGCTCGACACCGCCGAGCAGCGCATCTGGGAGATGACCGATGCGACCGATCGCAGCGCGGCGCGCCTGGCCGCGAGTCTGGCCCAGCTGGAGAAGCAGAAGGAGCAGTACGAGGACCTGATCGACCAGCTCGAGGTCACCCGCAACCTGCTGGCCGAGGCGCAGGCGAAGTTCGTCGAGCTCGAGCGGCAGCTGGCGAACGAGCGGGCGAAGCTGGCGCGCTTGACCCTCGAGCCGGGGCTCCGCATCGATGTCGTCGAGGAGGACGAGGCCACCGATACCGGCGCCTTCGACATCTTGATGGATGAGCCGATCGCCCACGAGGAGGACGAGGACTCGGGCATGGAGGTCGCGCCGCAGATCCAGCGCGACCCCAACCTGCCCGACCCGCTGGCGGGCATCGACTTCGACGACGACGAGGAGAGCCTCGCCGTGCGCCTCGCGGGTCCGAGCTTCACCGGCGCCTACGAGATCGCCAACGTGCAGATCGATCTCGACGACGACGACGACTCGCTGACCGGCCGGGTGATCCTGCCCTCGGATTCGCGGGTGCAGATCGATCTCGACGACGACGACGATGACGACGACGAGGAGCCTGCGCCCAGGCCGGTCGTCAAACCGGCGCCGCGCCCCTCGCCGTCGCCAGGCTCCAAGCTCCTGCGCGCGCTGCCCTTCCTCGACGACGACGAGGACGTGTTCTCCATCGACACCGATGCCATCGAGCTCGCCACGCCCACGCTGTCCGACCGGCCCGGCTTCGACCAGAAGTTCGCCGAGCACTCGAACTCCCGCATCGTCATCGAGGTCCTCGATGACGACTCCTGGCCCGAACCCGAGGTGGTCGAGGTCGACGAAGTCGATGACGGGGTCGACGGGGTCGACGGGGTCGACGGGGTCGACGGGGTCGACGGGGTCGACGGGGTCGACGGGGTCGAGACCGCCAAAAAACCCTGAAGGTCGTCGCCCTGAGTCAGGTGCCCAAGCCAGTGCCGATTGCGCCGTATGCGCGGCCCGAACCCGGGCTCAAACTCCGCGATTTTCATCTTGACGGGCTCAAAGAGTCAGGCTAGGTTCCCGCTCCCAATCGCGAGGATGGCGAAATTGGTAGACGCGCACGGTTCAGGTCCGTGTGTCGAAAGACGTGGGGGTTCGAGTCCCTTTCCTCGCACTTAAAAAGCTCAAAGGCCCTGACCTCACGGTCCAGGGCCTTCGAACGTTAAGGGCCTCGACGGCGCTGCCGCTGCCGTCGCCGCGGCTCAGGCCTTTTCGATGCTCTCGACCTCGAGGCTGGGGCCGCTCATGTGGATGCCGAAGCCGGCATTTTCGACCTTGCCCTTGACCTTGACGCAGTCGCCGGGCTTGACGCCAGCGGCCTTGCTGAGGCGGTAGACGTCGCCCTTGTCGGTCACGAGCTCATGGAAGCCGCCTTCGAGGTCGTTGAAGCGCACGGTGCCGGTAAAAGTCGCCATGGCTCGCAGTGTACCCGAGCCCGGTGGGTGTGCCAGCGCGGCGGCAGGCTCGCCCGGACCCGGGAGTCGGGTGGTCGGTGGGGAACATCGTGGGGCGCGGTGCAGCGCGGCGGCGCGGGTGGCTGGACGGTTGCGCCGCGAGTAGGCTGGCGCGGTGACCGAGCGTTCGACGTTATGGCTGCTGGCGGGCGCCGATCCGACCGGCGGCGCGGGTTTGTGGCGAGACGTGGCGACGGCCCGGGCCTGCGCGCCGGAGCTGTCGCTGGCGACGATCGTCACGGCCTGGACCCGGCAGGGGGACGGTATACCGGCCAGCGCCCAGCCGCGGGCCGCCGAGCACCTTCGGGCCGACCTCGCGCAGCAGCCGCAGCCGCGGGCGATCAAGCTCGGCCTGTGTCCCGCGGCGATCGTCGGGGATCTGCTGCCGGCGCTCGCCGAGGCCGGCGCCCCGGTCGTGCTCGACCCGGTGCTGATGGCCAGCGACGGCGGTGACCTCGGGGCGCGCGCCGGACGACTGCGGGATGTCCTCCGGGACATGTCCGTCAACACCTGGCTGATCACCCCCAATCGACTCGAGGCCGCCGCCCTCGCCGACGCCGACGCCGACGACCCCGACCTGGTCGCGCGCCTCGCCGAGCGCCTGCGCGGCCCGGCCCTGCTCGTCAAGGACGGCCACGGCGGCGACCCCGAGCGCGTGCGCGACCACCTCTGGGTCGCCGGGGTCGTGCACACCTTCACGCGCCTGCGCCAGCCCGGCCC
>NZ_JACCSO010000202.1 GCF_013812955.1 Nannocystis sp.
GGAGCAGCCGGGTCACCTGCCGGTGGGGCGCTGGCGTCCGGAGCCGGTGCAGCGGGCTCCGCCGCCGGAGGCGGAGCCCCACCCGCGGCGCCGGGCGTTTGCGCCGCCGAAGCCGGCAGGGCGACTAGCCCCGCGAACAGTGAAGCTCCAAGTCCAACACGAAAGCTGTTCATTGTCGTCTCTCCTCGGGGGAAGGTTCGAAGCACGGGACGCGACCCTGCGTGGGCTCCGTGCATGGGTCCGCGGCAAGGCGGGTCGGTGAGTTGTCGATGAGTCGCAAGATAGCGGAGGGTCGGGTCGAGATCGCAGCCGGTCGATGTGGCCGGTCGAGATACGGGGCGAGATGGGGGGCGAAATGGGGGGCGAAATGGGGGGCGAGATGGCGGCCGGGTCGGGCCGGCGATGCCATGGGCCCGGGGCGACGCGCCCTTTATGGCACAGCACCGCCCAGAAGGGAAATCATCGCCAGGCATCCCACCTTGGCCTTGCCGCGAAGACCCACGTGAGGGGCTCAGGCATAAAATTTCGTGCGACGCGAGGATTTGACAAAAACCCTCGCGCCCTCTCCGGCCCGATCGGCTGCGCGCACAGACAGCGTTCAGAGGGCTTCCAATGGCCAATTGCAGGCATCCACCGGCGCATCACCGGCGCGGGCGAGGGCCGTGGGCTCGACCGACCGGCGGGGCCTGCCCGGCCACGGACACGTTCATCGCGTGTTGAGTGGCCCCGGCGAGCCTGGGGGGCGACAGGCCCCTCAGCATCGTGACACCCGGAGATCTTGCGGGCCGCTGCGTCACAGCGACGACGCAGCGGCGACGCAGCGACTGCTGAAAATACTACGGCGCACGCTAAGAAAATCAGTGCGCAGGACGCACGTGCTCGAGAGGTGCATCAACCTGGCCCACCGGCCAGCCCGGCCCGGCATCCGCGGGCCCCCTCGCATGCAAGACATGCACGGCCGGTCGTCACCCTCGGGCTCGCGGCCGGTCACGCAGCCGGAGTGCACGGCGCTGCACAGCCTGGGGCCGCGAGCCGTCGCGCCCTTTCACATATCTGCCCCCGTCGTGCGCCGCGCACCGGCCCCGCAAATGGACGGACAATGGGCCCGCCCCGCGATGAAGAGCGATGAAGAGCGATGAAGAGCACCAAGGAGCACCGCGCGCGATGAGGAGCACGGAGGAGCACTGAGGAGGACTGAAGAGCACTGAGGGGCACTGCACTCCGAAGCACTCCGAAGCACTCCGCGCGATGAGGAGTGATGAGGAGTGATGAGGAGTGATGAGGAGTGATGAAGAGCGATGAAGAGCATTGAAGCGCACTGAGGATGTCCATGCATGGCGCGCCATGGAGCGCTGGAGAGCCTGGAAGCCCCGCCATGGCGCCCGCGGACCCGCAGAGGGAAAGCAGTGTAAAGCACGCAGCGCACCGCGCCAGTGCGCCGCGCCAGTGCCTCACGCATCAGCGGACGAGAGCCTTCGTGGCGCCGGTTTTGTTCGCCCGGCCCGCGTGAGCCGTGCTATTGAGGCGACATGCGCCGTCTACGTTACCTCTCCCTCCCCCCGCTGCTCCTGTCGCTGTTGATCCCCGTCTCTGCCGTGGCCGCGCCGTGGATCGAGGCGCCCAAGGAGTTCTTTACGGAGAATGCGAGCTTCGCCTCGAGCAAGGTCGACGCCGCGGACCTCAACGGCGACGGTTACATCGACCTCGTGTTCGCCAACGGCGCCGGCTTCGACAAGGGTGACGACACCTCCGACCTGCCGCAGCAGGCGTTCTTCAACAACGCCGGCGTCGGGATGACCGACGTCAGCGCCGCGATCTTCGGCGGCCAGGCCTACAACGGCCGCGCGGTCAAGCTGCGCGACGTCGACTACGACGGCCACATCGACATCATCCTCGGCACCACCTGGACCACGCAGACCCAGCTGTTCATGAACGACGGCGCCGGCAACTTCGCCAACGAGACCGCCACCAACCTGCCGCAGAGCAACAACAGCATCGGCGACATCGAGGTCGGCGACATCGACGGCGACGGCGACCTCGACATGCTGCTCGCCGACTGGGGCCAGGAGTCGCCGGTCAGCCAGGGCTCCGGCGGCATCACCAAGCTGTG
>NZ_JACCSO010000205.1 GCF_013812955.1 Nannocystis sp.
CAGCATGGCCCCCCGCCTCGGCCGCGTGCTGTTCATGGGCTGCCTGATGCTCGGCGGCGTCGCCTCGCGCATGTCACAGGGCGAAGGCGTCGGCATGAGCAGCATCGCCGTCATCGCCGTCGGCCTCGGTCTCGGCGGCCTCGGCATCGGCCGGCTGTTTCGCGACCGTCGCTGCTCCGAGCCGAAGTGCGGCGGCCCGCTGCGCCCCGACGTTCGGGTGTGCCCGCGCTGCCAGGGCGAGGTCGTCGGCACCATCAAGCACCCGCGCGAGCGCCTGGCCGCCGAGGAGGCCTACCTGCGCGCGCACGCAGGTGCGTCGGCGGTCACGACCTCGGTGACCACCTCGGCGGTCACGACCTCGGTGACCGCCTCGAGCGCCGAGTCCCCCGGCTCCTGATCGTGCTCACGCCCGCGGCAGCCGCAACGTCTGCAGGTCCCCATCAGCGGGACGGGGCGGGGCGGGCGCTCCAGCGCGCGAGCAGTCGCTCGACCTCCGCGGGCCGCAAGAACGCCACATACGCGCCGAGCACCAGCGGCGTGAACCACACCACATACATCATCGCCCAGATCGACAGGTGCATCAGCACCCCGAAGCCGAGGAACGGCCAGCGCAGATCCGGGAACCACCGCCGGCCGGTGGCCTCGCGCAGCCACAGCACCGCGACGAAGCCGGCGAAGGCGACCTCCCACACCAGCACCAGCCAGGTCATCGGTCGCAGCACGAACGGCTGCAGCTGCGCGAGCGTGTGACTGACATCGAAGTGGCGGTTGTAAGGATTGACGAGCGAGTAGTAGATCGCCGAGCCCTCGTCCTTCCAGGTGACGCCGGTCTTCAGCAGGCCGGTCGCCGTGTAGACCACCGCGACCTGCAGCTGCACGATCCTGCGGCACCAGATCGGCACCGGTCCGCCCTTGCCGCGCCAGCGCGCGTCGAGGCTGAGGCCGCGCCCCGCGGGCATCAAGGCCAGCCACAACATCAGGCAAGTGTGCAGATTGTCGGGCATCGCGTAGAGCAGCGGATTGCGCCCGACCATGCTGGTCCACACGATGAACGCCACCAGCGCCGCCGGGCGCGTATAGAGGCCGACCAGCCACAGCAGATGCGCCACCACGCCGAGCCCGAAGATGGCCCGCACCGCGCCCGGATCCTCGACATAAAAGAACAATGAGAGCCGACTCTTGAACGCCTGCCGCGCGAAGTCGCCGGCCAGCGCCGCCTCGCTCGAGAAGTACTCGCCGACCGCCCCGAGGTGCGACAACAGGCTCAGCGTGAAGATGCCGACCAGCGCGATCCGGCACAGGCCCAGGGCCGTCGGCGACTCGTCGCCCGCCAGCATCGCATCGAGCACCCGCGCGACTCGCCCACGCCTGTCCTCGGGGACAGCCCTACCCTGCGCTGCCGGCTCGTCGCTCACCCGGTCGCCTTCCGCCGCGGCCGCGGGCGCACCGGCGGTGGTTCAGGCGCGGGCAGCCCGCGACGCGCCCGATCGGCCGCGATCATGTTGCGCTCGGGGAGGCCGCGGCAGTCGATGGTCGCCACCGTCGTGCGGGTCAGCACCGCCAGCGCCGGCGCCCCCGAGGCGACCGCCGCGGGCGGATTGAAGGCCCGGCGGACCCGCTCGGCGATCACCTTCACCGGCGCCGCGCCGCGGGCTCGATCCTCACGCACGCACAGGCTGCGCAGGTACCAGTTGCGGTTCGAATTCGACCTGTCGCCCATCGCCGCGTAGCCGCGCCAGATGTGGATGCGCCGCTTCTGCCAGTCGAGGATCGACCCCCAGCCCGCCTCGGCCTCGATCGCCTCCTCCAGCGGCACCACGCTGCCGTCCTCGAGCTCGGCCCGCACGCTGACGTAGCTCTGCGCGCGCTGGGCGTCCGGGGTGTACATGCGCCAGCTCTGCTGGATGCTGATCCGCTTCAGCAGCTCGTTGAGCGGTCGGGCGTGCGGCCCCGGGATCAGCGGCGCGAGGATCAGCGCGCCCAGCGTGATCGCGGCCAGACAGCGGGCCGCGCGGACCCACGGATTCACGGCCCTCGCCGCCTCCGCCGGGCCAGCCCGAGCACACCCAGCGCCAGCAGACCCGCCCCCGGCGCCTCGCCCCCCTGACACGCGCAGCTCGCCTGCGCCGGGTCGGCGTCCTGCTCCGGCGCATCGAGCCCGACGCCGCCGCCGCCGCTCTCGCTGTCACTATCGCTGTCCCCGAGGTCGACGTCGACGTGCACCTTGCCCTCGTCGAGGAACTCGGTCGGCAGGCTGAGCACCGCCGTGCCCGAGGCCGCGCTCTCGCCGGTGCCGACGTTGGCGAGCGCGACGTGCACGACCTCGCCGGGGCGAAAGCCACGCAGCACCAGCTGGTTGTCGGACGCGCCGAGCAGGCTCGCCGGCAGCGCGAGGTCCCAGTCGCCCCCGACCTTGATCACCTCGCGCACCGAGCCCTTGCTGGCGCCGTCCGCCGACTTGTCGATCGCCGTCAGCGTGTAGTCGAACACCAGCGGCGCGTCCGCGCGCTTGATCAGCACCAGCACGCCGACCGGATTGTCCGCCGGGCCGTCCTCGGCCGGCGCGAGGCGGAAGCGGACCACCACGTTGTCGCTGCCCTCCGGGACCTCGTGGCGCAGCTGCATCGGCCCCGGGAAGAACGGCGTCACCGCGGCGCTCTTCGGCCGCAGGTACATCGTGCGGCCGCCGCTGACCCGCGCCGGGTCGGTGATCACGCGCTCGCACTCGTAGAGGCCGCGCGTATCGAAGGCGCGGATCATCTGGTCGAGGTCCTCCTGCGTCCACTCGCCGGCGACGTGGGCCGCCTCCGCGAGCTCGAGCATGGTCCAGCTCGCCGTCTCGAGGTCGCTGTCCGCCGGCAAGCGCGTCAACATCTCGATCACCATCGGGTCCAGACGCTCGGCGCCGACGCGCTTGCGGGTGGCCCACAGCGCCGCCATGAACGGCTCGCCGTCGTTGTGCACCTGGCCGACCGTGTCGTCCGGACAGGTCTTGGTGTTCTCCGCGTTGCGGATCGACGCGCCGTAGCCGGGCCAGAACCGGGCCACGTAGTCGCCGAGCAGGGGGTCGTTGGTCAGCATCACCGAGAAGTAGTCGGAGATCGCCTCATTGAGTCCTCCCGCGTCCGAGACCAGCGCGTCGCTGCGGTTCCTGCGGCCGCCGAGGCCCGCCGGCGTCAGCAGCGAGACCATGCCGTGCCCGAGCTCGTGATAGACCACGTCGCCGTCGTAGCCGAAGTCGACCGCCCCGCCCTGGCCGAAGATCATCGTCACCCCCGAGTCCGCCTCGCAGGTGTTGGTCCAGTAGGCGTTGTTGAGCGGCGTGTACGGCAGATCGGGGTACGAGGGCGAGAGCTCGGTCGTGCGATAGTTGGCGAGCATCGTCGACAGGTCGCACTTGAACTTCGGCACCCCGAGCTGGGCCATGCGATCGAGGAAGCGCTCGGCGTTCCAGTACATCGACAGCTCGGCGTAGAGGTCGTCGCCGTCGGCGTTCTCAGCCTCCAAGATGATGTCCGGCAGCGGCGGCTTGAAGTCGCCGTTGTCGTCGGAGAGCGCGCGGTGCAGCGGGTAACACTTGCCCTCGGCCCACCACTTCGGAATCTCCTCGGGGTCCTCGGGCGCCTCGAGCGAGCAGTTGAAGGACTGCACCCTATCCCCGACCAGCGGCACGCCCGGGCCCTCCGCGTGCACCCCCGACAGCGTCACCTCGATCGGGATCGGCGTCTTCGCGGGGTTGGTCAGGAACACCCGCGCGTTCGACGAGCGCACGTGCTCCCACTCGTCGAGCACGATCCCGCTGCTCGCCGAGATCCACACCGTCTTCTTGCTCGGCTCGGGCCCGACCAGCGACAGCGGCATCTCGACCTCGTAGGCCAGCACCGGCACGCCGAGGATCGTCAGGTACACCAGCGGACCGGGCTCCATCGCCGGCGGCGCACCGCCGAGCCCGATCGCCACGTGCTCGCGAGCGCGCATCAGCGCGACCTCGGGGGCCAGCCGCGCCTGCGTCGGCAACAGCTCCGGCGCCTCGGTCGGCAACACCTCCGCCACGACTCGATCACCTGTCCCTTCGGCCATCACGGTCGCATGCGCGCCGCGCAGCGGGATCCCGTGCAGCTTGAAGCTGCGCTGGCGGATCGGCACCGCTCGCCCGGTCACCGGCGCCGGCGTGTCCTCGATCGTCAGCCCGGCCCGCAGCGCGTCCGGCCCCGAATTCGGGCCCAAAGCCGGCCCAGCAGACGCCGGAGCGGCCGCAGTCCCGATCACCAGCAGACCGACCACACCGGCCACCGTCCGCCGCCTCGCGTCGCGTCTTCGCTCCCCCATGGCCGACCAGGGTATCCCAAAGATCGGAAAATTGGCGCGGGGCCGGCCGGCGGCTAACGTGCAAAACAGTGGCCCGCCCGCGAGAACCTCTCCGTCGCACCCCGGCGCGCCGGCTCGGCGTCGGCCTCCTCACGGCGCTCTGCCTGCTCGCCCGCCCCTCCGCGGCCCTGGCCCCCGAGCCGGCGGTCGCCACACCCGCGGTCGCCAAACCGGCCACCGCCAAACCGGCCACCGCCACTCCAGCGGTCGCCACTCCCGCGGTCGCCACCACGGCAGTCACCCCGGCAGTCACCCCGGCAGTCACCCCGGCAGTCACCC
>NZ_JACCSO010000387.1 GCF_013812955.1 Nannocystis sp.
CGGCCGGGCTGCGCACGCCGGGATTGACCTCGTCCTGATGCAGCACGCCGAGCGAGCGGCCCTGCCGCGCGGAGCGGAGCACGGCGCTGATCTGGCCGAGGTCGGCGCCGACCCGCTGGACCGCCTCGAGATCGAGCGCGACCTCGAGCTCGCGCGGCGTGGCGCCCTCGAGCTCGACGCGCGAGACCCCGGGGATGCGCTCGATCGGGCGCAGGATCAGGCGCTCGAGCAGCTCGTAGTTGCGGGTCAGGCCGGTCGCGCTGGCGAGGCGCAGCTCGAGGATGGCGCCGTCGGAGCGGCCCCACGAGTCGAGCGAGATCCGGCTGATCGTGTCGGGCAGGGTCGGCCTGATGCGATCGATGCGCTCGCGGATCTCGGCCTTGCGCGCGGCGATGTCGGTGCCGGCGCTGAACTCGAGGTTGAGGCGCACGCCCCAGCCGCCGCTGCCGACCTGGATCTTCTGCAGGCCGCGCAGGCCCGCCATCTGCTGCTCGACCGGGCGGATGACCTCGCGCTCGACCAGCTCGGGGCTGGTGCGCGCGAGGTCGAGGCGGACCGTGACCCGCGCGCTGCCGGAGGCCGGCAAGAAGGCCAGCGGCAGCTGACCGACGGCGATGATGCCGAGCACGAAGATCGCCAGGAGGATCATGCCGACCATCACCGGGCGATCGAGCGCGAGGTCGGAGAGGCCGAAGCTGCGCGTCGACAGCGGTGGGCCCACGGGCGGGGTCGCGGTCGGCGCGTCACCCGAGGGCGCAGATGCGTCGATCGGCAGAGCCGCGGTCGACCCGGCACTCGACTTTGCAGAACCGTCGTCTTCGGGCCCTGTCCCTTGCGACATGTAAGATCAGCCCTCCCCCGTCATGCTGGCCCAGGCGGCCCGCCGGCGGCCCGGGACCAGGCTGTAGGCGCAGGGGATCACGACCAGGGTCAGCGCGGTCGCGGCGAGCAGGCCGCCGATCACGGTGACCGCGAGCGGCTGGCGCAGCGCAGCGCCGTCGCCCATGCCGATCGCCATCGGCAGCAGGCCGAGCACGGTGGTCGCGGTGGTCATCAGGATCGGGCGCAGGCGCAGGCCGCCGGCGTTGATCAGCGCGACATCGACGGGCTCGCCTTGACCACGGCGAAAGTTGACGGTGTTGATCAGGACGATCGCGTTATTGACGACGATGCCGCCGAGGATGATCGCGCCGATGCCGACCATCGCCGAGATCGGGGTCCCGGTGAGCAGGCACGCACCACTGACCCCGATCAGCGCCAGCGGCACGGTGAACATGATAAGCAGCGGGTGATGCAGGCTCTCGAAGCTCGAGGCCATCACCACGTAGATCAGGAACACGGCGATCACGGCGGCGAACATCAGGCTGTCGAGCGAGGCGCCCATCTCGCGCGCCTGGCCGCTGACCACCGCCTCGACCCGGGCATCGGCGTTCGCGTGGTGATCGAGCACGGCCTGGACGTCGGCGGCGACGCGGCCGAGGTCGGCGCCGGCGAGGCGGGCCCGGATCCGCAGGCCGCGACGGCCCTCGATGTGGCGGATCTGGGCCGGGCCGAGCGCGGGGGTCAGCTCGGCGACCGCGGACAGCAGCACCGGCACGCCGCTCTGGACCGCGACCTGGACGCGGGCGACGTCCTCGGCGCGGCTGCGGTCGACGCGGGGTAGTTGCACGCGCACGTCGAGCTGGCGATCGGCGGCGTGCATCTTGGTGGCGACCTCGCCCTGGATCGCGCGCTGCACCGCGAGCGCCGCCCCGTCGACGGCGAGGCCGAGCCGACTCAGGCGCTCGCGGTCGAAGTCGACGCGGACCTCCGGGCGGCCGGCGAGGTCGTCGGGCACGACGTCGGCGAGGCCCTCGATCGCGCGCGGGTCGGGCAGCAGGCGCAGCGCATGATCGACGGCGCGCGCCGGATCGTCGCTGAACACCTGGACCTCGATCGGGGCGTCGAATGAGAACAGCGCCGGACGGCCGAGGCGCACGCTCGCCTCGGGCTCGCGCGCCGCGGCACGCTGCATGCGGCCCAGCAGCTCGGCCTCGGCGGCCTCCGCGAGCTCCGGCGCGAGCGCGGGCTGCAGGCGAATGTTGACCTGCGCGAGGTGGGTGCCCT
>NZ_JACCSO010000388.1 GCF_013812955.1 Nannocystis sp.
GCCGCGCGGTGACCGTCTGCTCCGCGCGATTGGCCTCGAACACCCAGGGATCGCGGGGCAACAGGCTGGTGTGGCGAAACTCGGCGCAGACCACGCCGCGACAGCCCGGCCCGACGAACTCGCCCTCGGGGCCGACCTCGAGGGCGCCGCCGTCGATCGGGAAGCTCTGCTCCGCCCCCGGTCGCAGACAATGGAGGATCACCCGGCCCTCGGTCACCGGCATGCCGTCGAGGTCGACGATCCGCCCGTGGACCTTGCCCTCGCCGCTGCGGTCGAGGTCACGGTTGCCGACCCCGAGTTTGCCGCTGCCGTCCGCGGCCGCGGCCGCGGCCGCCGGTCGACGACCTCGCCGGTTCGCGCCGGGCTTGCCAGCCGGCACGTCCTGCACCCACCCCCACGCCAGCAAGCCCGCCAGCATGACCAGCACGGCCAGCACGACCAGCAACCCGAGCGGCGAACCGAGCCTCACCCGCAACTCGCCGGTCCTCCTCCCATCCTCTTCATCCTCTTCATCATCATCACCCCACGGTCACGGCAGGAACGACCGCATGATCGCATGCACCGCCGCCTCGGCCTCGAGCAGCACCCGGTCGATCAGACCGTCGATGTCGGCCTGGACCCCCGGCAACTGGTCGCTGGCCAGGTTCCCGCCGCTGCGCGCCAGCGCATAGACCTTGAGCTTCGGCTCCGTGCCACTCGGACGCAGCACGATCCGACAACCCCGGCCTGCCCCCTCGAGCTCGAAGCTCAGGACATCACCCGGCAGGTCCCGCGTCGCCGAGCCGGTCTGACGCGGACGCAGGCGGTCGTCGACCTTCACCACCGATAGCCCCGCGAAGCCCGACGGCGGCTGCCCGCGCCAAGTCTCCATCACCGCCGCGATCGCCTGCCGACCGGCGACACCAGGCGCCATCAAATTAGCAGTCTTCTCGCGATGATAGCCGTAACGGCACCAGATACGCTCGAGGTTGTCGAACAGGGTCCGTCCCTCGGCGTGGGCCACCGCGGCGCACTCTGCCAGCAGCAGCGCGGCGATCGCCCCGTCCTTGTCGCGGATGTCGTCGCCGCGAATGTAGCCGTGGCTCTCCTCGCACCCAAAAACCAAAGTCTTCCCGGGCTGTTCGGCCATCATGCCCGCGTGATGCTTGAAGCCCACCAGCAGATCGTCGACGACATCGAGACCGTGCGCCTGGGCCATCGTCGCGAGCAGCGGGCTCGTCACCAGCGTCGTCAGCACCCAGCCGTTCTTCGGCAGGCTGTGCTGCAACTTGTCGAGCACGTGGTCGAGCATCAGCACCCCCAGCCGATTGCCATCGATGGCCACGAACCCACCGCCGGGCCCGCGCGCGCACGCGCCCAGGCGGTCGGCGTCCGGGTCGGTCGCCAGCACCAGCTGCGAGCCCTCGGCCTCGGCCAGCGCGACCGCCATCGTCATCGACACCGGCGACTCCGGGTTGGCCGAGACCACCGTCGAGAACCGCCCGCCGTCCGGGTCGCACTGGGCCGCGACCTGGTGGACGGTCAGGCCGCGGGCCTGCAGCACCGGCACCGCGCTGGTGTGCCCGACCCCGTGCAGCGGCGTGAAGGCGAGCGAAAACCCGTGCGCCTCGAGCGAACCGGGCACCACCCCCTGCGCGAGCACATAGTCGTGATATGGCGCGTCGGCCTCGGCCGCGACCAGGTCGGGCTTGATCACGTGGATCTGCGAGCGCTGGTCCGCGGCCAAAACCGGCAGCTCGGTGACCCCGAGGATCGCCCGCATCACCGCCGCGTCGCGGGCGCCGAGCACCTGCGCGCCGTCCGGCCCGTAGATCTTGATGCCGTTGTCCTGCGGCGGATTGTGACTGGCGCTGATCACGATGCCGGCCCCGCAGCCCATGCGACGGACCAAAAACGACAGCTCGGGGGTCGGCCTCGGCGCATCGAGCACGATCACCGTCAGCCCGGCGGCCGCACACTGCTCCGCGGCGACATGGGCGAACTGCCGCGAGTGCATCCGGGTGTCGTAGACGATCGCCACCTGCGGCGTATCGCCCGCCGCCCGCATCGCCAGCGCCAAACCCTGGGCTGTCTCGCGCAGGACCACCGTGTTCATCCGGTTGGGTCCGGGCCCGACTCGCCCGCGACGTCCGCCCGTGCCGATCGGCAGGACCTGGGAGAACGCGTCCAGAAGCTCGGCCTTCGCCTCCGCCGAGCCGGCTCGCACCGCGGCCAGCAGCTCGAGCAGCGCCGGTCGTTCACTCGTGTAAAGAGGATCGTCGAGCCACCGGCGGACGGCACGCTCGGTGTCGGCAGGGAGACCCAGGTCCTGAAGGCTTGCGTCGGTCACGGGCGAAATCCTACCGCAAGTGCCACGAACTTGCGGCGCGGTGAAATCATCTCCCCGTTGGGCCCGTTCCATGGAACACTCAAGGGCTACCGGTTGTCTGTCTGTCACTTGAGCAAGGGCGGGTCCACGTGCACGACGATCATCGCAATAATTCCTCGAATGGTGCGGCGCACGAGCGTGTGTCGCGGCCTCTTCTCCAACGGCTGCGGCCATTTTTGCGCCGCGACCTGCGCCCGCGGGCCCTGTCGGCCGTGGTCGCGGCGACGCTCCTCAGTGGCCTGACCTGGCTGGGTACTTCGGCCCTCACCCGCATGGACAGCCCGGCGGCCCAGGATGTCCGCATCGCCCTCGGGATGGAGCAGAGCTGGGAGGTCTGTGACGGCCCAGGCAAGCCCATCTGCTCCTACGATGACCGCGAACAGGCCGCGGTCGACCGCGAGTTCATGGGCCAGCAACGGATCCGGCTGGTCATCTTGAACGAGCTCAGCACCCGCGTGACCCGGGCCCTGGACAACCTCCGCGCCGCCGAGGATATCCTCAAGACCCAGACCGTCGACCTCCAGGGCGACCTTCTGGGCGGCCGCAAGGATCTCTCGGACCTGCTGCTGACCACGATCGACCTGCGCCCGCTGACCCAGCGCGACGACGACCTCCAGCGCACCTCGAGCCTGCAGATCGCCGCCTCGACCTTCGATGTCGTCGACGGCAAGATCCGGGCCCCCCAGAACGCCCTGCTGACCGAGATCGGCGCCCAGCGTACCGAGCTGAAGAGCCACGCCATGCGCCTCGATCGCCTGATCCGCCGCGAGGGCGAGTTCCCGATCGACACCGCCGGCACCGACCGCCAGGCCCTGTGGGCCGACCTCTTCAACAGCGACCCCTACGGCGCCGGGGGCGAGCTCGCCGGCTGGGTCCTCAGCTCCGGCGGCGTGCCGACCGTGACCCAGAGCCTCGCCGGCCTGGCCCAATACAACAGCCAGGCCCTCGCAGAGGCCGTCTTCAGCCAGGACGCCCGGGTCTGGCAGCACGCCTTCGACGAGCCGATGGCCGAGTTCACGGCCGTTCAAAAGCCCAGCATCCGCTACCACTCCCCGGTCCAGGACAGCCAGCGCTGGCAGCTGCTCGGCTCGCTGCTGCTCGGCTTCGCCTCCTTCATGCTGCTGCTGGTCGGCCCGGTCATCACGGCCACGCACACCGCCCGCGAGCGTGAAGCCGGCACCCTCCCGGTCCTGCGCATGACGGGTCTGTCCGCCGGTGACCTGGCCCTGGCGATGACCCTCGGGCCCAACGTCTTCGCCATGCTCGGCGGCGGCCTCCTGCTGCTGATCAGCACCGTCATCCTCGGCCTCACCGTCGGCCCGGCCGCCCTGCTGATGCCGCTCGCCCTGCTCGTGGTGCTCTCGGCCGCCACCCACCTGACCGCGATCGGCATCGGCGACGCCCTCGGCCATCGCGTCAACGCCCTGCTGGTCGGCGCCCTGATGGCCCTCGGCATCGCCGGCACCGGCGTCGTCGGCGGCGTGCTCGTCGGCGCCAACATGGCCAGCGCCGGCCTCCTGCTCGGGCCGCTGCCGGCCGTTCTCGGCGGCGCCCTCGGCCTCTCCGGCCTGCCCGGCACCAGCGAGCTCGCCGTCGCCTCCGACCCCGAGCTCGGCCCGACCATGCTCGGCTACGCCGTGCTCACCCAGCTCATGCTCGCCGGCATCTGCCTGCTGAGCTGGCGCCGCCGCGTCGAGCAGGCCTGGGCCCCGCTGTTTCGCCCCGCGGAGGGCGTCGCGCTCGCCGTGGCCAGCATCGGCTGCTCGGCCCTGACGATGGTCGACCTCTCGGCCCGCATCAACACCCAGAGCTTCGACAGCCTCAACCTCGTCACCTTCCTCGCCAGCGCCTTCCTGCTGCCCCTGCTGGGCTGGTTGCTGGTCGCCAGCCTGCGCCGCCCCGCCCGCGCCCACGCCGTGCCCAGCCACGTCGAGGCCCGCAGCGCCTTCCTCCGGTTCCAGGGTGTGCTGGCCCTGACGATGCTCGCGGTCGGCATGGCCTACACCAACGTGATGGCCACCAGCGGCCTGAGCGGTGAGCAGTCCGAGGTCATGTGGGCCACCCTGGCCCAGATCGTCCTCATCGCCGAGACCGCGGTCGCCGGGCTGCTGCTCAGCTCGCGTCGCCGCGTCGGTCGCCTCGGCATCAGCATGGCCACCGGCGCCCTGCTGATGGTCCAGATCGCCTTCGCGGTGCTGGTCTATCGCCTCGAGGTCGGCCACGTCGCCGTGACCCACACCCCCGGCCTGCCCTTCCTCTACGGCATGGGCGCCTCCCCCTACTGGATCGCCCTGATGATCCTGGTCTGGGGCGCCGGCTTCGGCCTGATCCTCACCGCCCTCCTCCGGGAGCGCGACCGGGCCCGGGCCGCCGCCGCCGCCGAGGTCGAGGAGCCTGGCGAGGACGGCGAGGCCGGCGAGGCCGGCGACCGCCGCGGCCGCTGGCTCCACTGAGCCACCGAGCCACCACGCCACCACGCCACCACCGCTCCGGCTCCCCCGCTCACCCCGCCTGCCCAGGCCCGAAGGTCCTCCTTCGGGCCTGTGCCCGTTAAAGCCTCGGGCCTTTGGCCGTTTACCCGCTTGTCACCCGGCCACCCGCGCGGTACGAGGTCGCGTCATGCCCTGGTTCTACGAGCCGTACAACGACATCTCCGCGATCGGCATCCACATCACGGACCTGCTGCACCACGAGCAGAGCCCGTTCCAGGACATCAAGGTCCACGCGACGGTCGGCCACGGTCGACTGCTGCTGCTCGACGACATGGTGATGCTCACCGAGCTCGACGAGTTCGTGTACCACGACCTCATCACCCACGTGCCGCTGTGCATCCACGCCGATCCCAAGCAGGTGCTGGTGGTCGGCGGCGGCGACGGTGGCACCGTGCGCGAGGTGCTCAAGCACCCCGGCGTCGAGCGGGTCGTGCTCTGCGAGATCGACGAGCGAGTCACCCGCGTCTGCCAGCAGTGGATCCCGTCGGTCGCCGGCGCGCTCGAGGACCCGCGCGTCGAGCTCGTGTTCGCCGACGCCGTCGAGTACGTGCGCCGCCATACCGGCGCCTTCGATGCCGTGCTGGTCGACTCTTCGGAGCCGATCGGTCCGGCCGCGGGCCTGTTCGAGGGCAGCTTCTTCGCCGACCTGCGGCGCGCGCTCCGCCCCGGCGGCATCGTCAGCGCCCAGACCGAGTCCCCGTTTTACGCCGCCGAGACCGTGCGCAACGTGTTCCGCGAGATCCGCGGGGTCTTCTCGCAGGTCCACGGGTACATCGGCAGCATCCCGACCTACCCGAGTGGTTGCTGGACCTTCGCCCTCGCCAGCGATGATCGCGGCCCGGCGATGCTCGACGAGCGGCGCGCCGCGGCCCTTCGTTGCAAGTACTTCAACCTCGGCATCGCCCGCGGCGCCTTCGCGCTGCCGGAATTTGCCCGCCTCCTGATCGACCCGGCCTGATCCCCTGCGCTTACCAGGCCGCGGTTAAGGTCACGCGCACGCCCAGGGGCCGCCGTCCTTGAATTGTTAGCTTCCATGATAGGCTGCCGCCAATGCTGCCGCGGCTGACAGTCCTCCCGTTCCTTCCGCTGCTGATGCTCATCCCGTCGCCCGCGCACGCAGCGCCGGACAATTTTACCGCCGGCATGCCGATCTCGGCCCCGTGGTCGAAGCCCGAGGTGCTCGGCGCCGACCTGCCGCCCCCGCAGGCCGCCCAGGCCGGCGTGGTGTTCGTGAACTTCGACGGCGGCAAGATGAATGGCTGCGGCTGGGGCAGCAACGACCCCAAGAACAACTGCTCGACGATCATGGACGACACCGTGCTGCCCTACTCGGGCGACGCGGGCAAGCGCGCCGCGGTCGTGCAGTCGATGCGCAAGGACTTCCAGGACTTCAACATCACGGTCACGGACAAGCGCCCCGGCGACAACGTCGACTACGACATGGAGATGATCGGCGACTGGAGCCCCGCGCCGCAGGGCGGCTTCGCCGGCATCGCGCCGAGCATCGACTGCTTCAACAACACCGGCGGCGAGACCAGCTTCACCCTCGACTACACCAGCAGCGCCACCGGCATCGCCCGCGCCGCGATGCAAGAGATCGCCCACACCTGGGGCCTCGAGCACGTCGACAACATCGGCGACCTGCTCTACCCGACCACCGCCGGCGTCGCCGATCCGGCCTTCAAGGACGAGTGCTTTCAGATCGTCCAGCTCAACCAGGCCAACCAGCCCGAGCCCTCGGGCGCCAAGTGTACGACCCAGCACAAGCAATTTTGCGGGGTCGGCACCAAGCAGAACAGCTACCGCGAGCTGCTGCAGATCTTCGGGCCCAGCGTGCCCGACCTGACCGCGCCGACGCTCAAGATCCTCGCACCGGCCGACGGCGCCGAGATCGAGGGCCAGGTCGACCTCACGATCGAGGCCGCCGACGAGCAGACGCCGATGCTGCTCGGCATCACCCTCTCCGGCATGGGCCCGGTCCCGCTCGACGGCAAGACCGAGTACTACCCGAGCCCCGCGGCCCTGACCTTCCCGATCAAGGGCCTGCCGCCCGGCGCCTACGCGATGACCGTGACCGTCGCCGACGAGGACGACAACCTCTCCGAGGCGAGCGTCAGCTTCACCGTCATCGGGGCCCCGACACCGGGCACCGGCGGCGATGAGAGCTCCACCGGCGCGCCCACCACCGACGCGCCCACCACCGACGCGCCGACCACCGGCGGCCAGGCCGACACCACCGGCGCCGAGGACACCGGCGCCGCCGAGGACACCGGCGCCGCCGAGGACACCGGGGTCGACACCGCCTCCGCCACCAGCAACGG
>NZ_JACCSO010000232.1 GCF_013812955.1 Nannocystis sp.
GCCCCTATGCGCCGCCGCTCACCTCGCAGCGCCCGAGCGCGCCGGGTCAGCCCGGGTCAGCCCGGTCCAGCCGGTCATTGCGCGCAACTGGCCATCGGGGCGAGGTATGCTCCCGCGCCTGCGAGCCCCATGTCTGCCCGTGAACTGATCGCCCTCGGCACCGCGAGTCAGGTGCCGACCCGCTACCGCAATCATAACGGCTACCTGCTGCGGTGGGACGACGAGGGTTTCCTGTTCGACCCGGGCGAGGGGACCCAGCGGCAGATGATCTACGCCGGCGTGACGACCGCCGCGATCACGCGGATCTGCATCACCCATTTTCATGGAGACCACTGCCTCGGCCTCGCCGGCATCTCGCAGCGGATCTCCCTCGATCGGGTGCCGCACGTGGTTCACATCTACTACCCCGCGTCCGGACAGGTCTTTTACGAGCGGCTGCGCCAGGCCTCGATCTTCCACGACGTCGCGCTCGTCGAGCCGCATCCCATCTCGGCCCCCGGGCAGATCCTCGCCACCGACAAGTTCACGCTCAGCACGCTCCCGCTCGAGCATGGCGTCGAGGCCTGGGGCTATCGCCTCCAGGAGCGCGACAGCCGGACGATGCTGCCCGAGCGCCTCGCCGCCGTCGGCCTGCGCGGCCCCGCCGTCGGCAAGCTCCTGCGCGAGGGTCACATCGTCGCCGGCGACCGCACGATCTCGCTCGACGAGGTCAGCGTGCATCGCAAGGGCCAGAGCGTCGCCTTCGTCATGGACACGCGCCGCTGTGACAACGCCATCGAGCTCGCCCGCGACGTCGACCTGCTGATCTGCGAGTCGACCTACCTCGACTGCGACGCCGACAAGGCCCACGAGCACGGCCACCTCACCGCCGCCCAGGCCGCCACCATCGCGCGCACCGCGGGCGCCCGCAAGCTCGTGCTCACCCACTTCTCGCAGCGCTACACCAGCACCGAGCCGTTCGTGACCGAGGCCAGCGCGATCTTCCCCGAGGTCGTCGCCGCCAGCGACGGCGACACCATCTCGGTCCCGTCGCGCCTGTCCTGAGAGACAGCCTGTCCCGAGGGACAGCCCACTCGAAGCGCAGAGCCTGGCCCAAAGGCCAGGCAGCATCATCCTCAGGTCTTGTCGGCCGGCTTCTCGACCGGCTTCGCCGCCGCGTCGTCGGCCTTGACCTTCGCCGCGTCGACGGGGATCCCCGCCGGGACCTCGCCATCGTTCTTCTTGCCGCCGCAGGCACCCTCGCCGCACTTGCCCTCGCCGCACTTCATCTCACCCTTGGCCGGTGTCTCAGTCGTGGCGGGCGTGACCTCCTTGACCTCGGGCTTGACCTCGGGCTTGACCTCCTTGGCCTCCACCTTGGTCTCGGTCTTGACCTCCGTCTTGGTCGTGGTCGTGGTCTTCGTCTCGCCGCCGCAGCCAGCCGTCGTCGTGCCGCCGAGCAGCGCCAGGGTCGCCGTGATCGTCTTCAGGTCCATGTCGGAGCCTCCAGGGGGCGCCAGCATACAAGCCCCTGCCCTCCCGGGCCAGCGCTTCAGGCCTCGTTCAGGTCCGCCGGCATCGGCTCGCCCTCACCCGGCGCCGCCGCCCAGGCCGGCAAGCTCGCCCTCGCCTGCACCAGCGCCCCGCTGTGCGGGTGCGTGAACGCGAGCGTGTGCGCCAGCAGGCACAGCGTCCCCGTCTCCTGCGGCCCATCGCCGACCAGTGGTAACCCCAGCGCCACCGCGTGCAGGCGAATCGCCTCCCAGCTCGGCGCCGTCAGCTCGACCGAGACCAGCGTCTCCTCCTCGAGCTCGGCCAGCTTGACGAAGCGGGTGTGCGCCATCACCGGTGCACGCGGCTCGCGCGGCTCGCCGCTCACGCGACTCGGGGCCAATCGCCACGTGCCGGCCGGCGTCTGCCCCAGCGGCGCCGTGCACTCGATCGAGGGCCCCGGAAAGCAGCCGCGCAGGCGCACGCGGTAGCTCCGCTCCATCGGCAGCGCGGCGAAGTCCTGATAGAAGCTCTCGGTCGCCTGCCCGCGGATCGTGTACAGGGCCAGGCCGGCGGCCGCGGGCGGCAGCGCATGCACCAGGCCGACGTAGGGCCGCAGCACCCCCTCCTGCGTGAGGCGCTGGACCAGCGCGTGGGCCAGGGTCCCGCGATTGGCCGCGCGGGTCGCCACCGCCGGCGTCGCGTGCGGCTTGTCGACGATGACGCAGGCCTCGTCGCGGTACAGCAGGCGCAACGTGCCCGGGTCCAGCGGCGCGACCTCGGCCGAGGTCCGATACACGGTGACGCGCTCGCCCTCGCTGACGCGCACCGTCGGCACGCAGAGGCGCACCGCCCCGACATAGACCCCGCCGGCCCTGACGATCTCCGCCGCGATCGCGGGTGACACATGCAGGCGCTTGCACAGCAGCTGGCGCAGCAGCATGCCGTCCTCGATCGAGACCACACGAAATCGGATCGGCGTCGTGCTCGTGCTCGGGCCTGGCGTCATCATCATCCTCATGAGCGCTCGCGCCGGATGTCCGCCGCGAGCTCGCGCAGCTCCGCGGCGCTGAGCGCATAGACCGAGCCGCAGTACTCGCAGCGGATCTCGGTCTGGGCCTGCTCCGCGGCCAGCGACTCGACGTCCTCTGCGCCGAGCGTCGCCACCACCGAGCGCACCCGCTCCGGCCCGCAGTTGCAGAGGAACTTCAGCGGCGATCCACCCATGTCGTCGTGCGCCTCGCCGCCGAGCGCGAAGCCGATCAGCGCCTCGCAGCTGCGCTCGTGGCGGAGCAGGTCGACCAGGCTGCCGGTGGCGAGCAGCTCCCGCAGCCCGTCGAGCTCGGTCTCATCGCCGCCCGGAAAGGTCTGCGCCAGCACCCCCGCGGCCCGCTGGACCCGGTCCTGGTGGTCGAGCACCACCTCGCAGGCGAGCACGCTCGGCAGCTGCTCGCTGGTATTCAGGTAGTGTTCGATGTCCTCGTCGACCTCGCCCGAGACCACCTCGACGGTGCCCTGGTACTGCTGCTCGAGGCCGAGGTCGCGGGTGACGACCAGGGTCCCGTGTTTGCCGATCGCTGGCGAGACCCGCAGGCGACCTGTCCCCACGGACAGCCGCTCGTGCTCCTCCGGGGTCAGCAGGCGCTGCAGGCAGCCGCGGATGGTGCCGTCGCCGCGGGCGTCGACGAGGATGCCCCGCAGCGGCCCCGTGCCGCGCAGCTCGAGCCGCAGGCGTTCGCTGTCGTTTTTGGTGAGGGTGGTCAGCAGGCAGCCGGCGGTCAGGGCGCGACCGAGGGCGACGGCCTCGACGCCGCGCAGCGCGTGCCGGGCGCAGGCTTCGATGACGAGCTCGGTGGTCACGGCGGCGACGACCCGCAGCGAAAAGTCGGACTTGATGGCGCGCCGGAGCTGGTCCACGGGCCGAGCATAGCAGCCGGGCGCATGCCTGTCGTCGCTCACTGGAAGTCGACCAGACGCAGCTTGAGGGCGACGGGCTTGCCCTCGCGGATCATCTTGACGGAGACCTCGTCGCCGACCTTGAAGCGGTCGAGGGCGTTGTACAGGTCGTCGTAGTCGGCGACCGCGAAGTCGTCGATGCCGACGATGATGTCGCCGAGCAGGAGCTCCCCGCGCCGGTCCTGCTGCAGGCCGCGGATGCCGGCGAGCTGGGCGGGCGAGCCCGGGAACACCCGCGTGACCACGACCCCGGCGATGCCGGCGCGGGCCGCATAATGATCCGGCAGCGGCTCGATGCCGATGCCCGGCATCTCGACGCGACCGGTCTGGATCACCTGCGGCACCACCCGGCGGATCGCGCTCACCGGCACCGCGAAGCCGATGCCCGCCGAGCTGCCCGTCTTGCTGAAGATCATCGTGTTCATGCCGATCAGGTAGCCGCCCGAGTCCAGCAGCGGCCCGCCCGAGTTCCCGGGGTTGATCGACGCGTCGGTCTGGATCATGTCGCGGATCGTCACCCCGCCGTAGCCCTGCACCTCGCGCCCCAGCGCCGAGATCACCCCCGTCGTCAACGTGTGGTCGAGACCGAAGGGGTTGCCGATCGCGATCGCCGTCTGACCGACCTCGAGCTTCTCCTGCGCCGGCAACACCGGCAGCGGCGTCAATGCCTCGTCACAATTGAGCAGCTTCAACACCGCGACGTCCTTGTTCGGGTCGCCACCGATCAGCTCCGCGTCGTAGGTCTTCTGGCTCTGCAGCGTCACCGAGTAGCGCCCCTTCACCCGACCGCTGTCGACCACGTGATAGTTGGTCACCACGTGACCCGCCGTGTCCCACAAGAAGCCGGTGCCGGTGCCCGACGGCACCTCGAGCGCGCGCATCGACCAGTCGCGGACCATCCGCTTCTGGGTCACGAACACCGTCGCCGGCGCCGCCGCCTTGAACACATCGATGACGTTGCGCTCCGCCTCGAGCCGCGCCGCCGGCGAGGGCGGCCGCATCGTCGGCGTGGTCGGTTCGCCGACCTGGACGGCGGCCCTCGGGTCCGCCGACAGCTCAGGGACGCCCGGCAGCGTGGCCACTGGTGTGAGTACAGGTGTCGCCGCGACCGCCGCGACCGGCGGCGCGCCCCGGGCGATCTCTGCCGCGACCGGGTCGGGCTCGACATGGGTGGAGCACTCGTGGGCCCCCGGAAGCATGAGCAAGCAGCCGGCGAGGACCAGCACGAGCGACGGGCTGAAACGGCGATGAAGTCGCATGCGCGAGTCTTTTTGCGTCGTCTGCCGGCCCACCGCAAGCGGTCCGAGGATGGAGGCGTCGCCGAGCCTGGCCGCTGGGTCCGCGCCCTGGCCCCCTCGCGCGCGAAAGCTGCTCCGATGTCCAGCCCGAGCGCGCGCGGACCCGCGAGGCGGGCGTCCGGGCCCGGCGTGTTATACCTTGCCGGCCATGAACGGTGCTGCCGCCGCGCCCTCCCTGGGTCCCTGCCCTCACTGCGGGCAGCCGCACGCCGAAGACGTGCTGGTTTGCCCGAAGGAGACCAAGATCCTTCCGCTCGAGGGCCGCATCCTCGACTCCAAGTTTCGCTTCACGAAGCTGCTCGGCGCTGGCGGGATGGGCGCCGTGTGGAGGGCGCAGAACATCCGCGTCCGCAAGTCGGTCGCGATCAAGTTGATGCACCCGGAGTTCGCCGGCAACCCGGGGATCTTGGACCGCTTTCGCAACGAGGCGACCGCCGCCGGCCAGATCGGCAGCCAGCACATCTGCGACATCTACGACTTCGGCGCGAGCGTGCTCGGGCCCTACATCGTGCTGGAGATGCTGAACGGCAACTCCTTCGGCGAGGTGATCCAGAAGTACGGCCGCGTCGATCCCGGCCTGGCCGCGATCGTCATGCGCCAGGCGCTCGAGGGCCTCGAGGCCGCGCACAAGGTCGGCATCATCCACCGCGACCTCAAGCCCGAGAACATCTTCCTGCACGAGCCGACCCCCGGGCGCCTGCTCGTCAAGCTCATGGACTTCGGGATCTCGAAGTTCTCGCAGGGCGGCAACGACGGCAAGACCGGCGTCGGCGTGCTGATGGGCACCCCCGAGTACATGTCGCCCGAGCAGGCCGAGGGCGCCGCCAGCGTCGACCAGCGCACCGACATCTGGGCGATGGGCGCGATCCTTTACAAGGCGCTCACCGGCGTCGAGGCCTTCGCCGGCGCGACCATGGCCGCGACCCTGGTCGCCCTCGCCATCAAGGAGCCCAAGCCGATCGAGGAGCTCGCGCCCCACATCCCGCCAGAGATGATCGCCGTCGTCCGCAAGTGCCTCAGCAAGGACCCCGACGGCCGCTACCAGTCCTCGCGCGAGCTCGCCGACGCCCTCGCCCCCTTCGAACAGCTCGCCGGCGCGCTCCCGCCCGCCGCCTCGCAGCCGACGATCAACGGCGGCGGCTTCCAGACCTCCGGCCCGCACGCCAGCACCTCCGCCAGCACCTCCGCCGGCACCTCCGCCCCCGCCCCGATGGCCACCGTCATCACCGGCCACGGCCCGCCCCAGAGCTTCACCCAGCCGCAGCAGACTCAGCATCCTCATCAACCTCAGTACCCGCAGCAACCGCAGCATCCGCAGTACCCGCAGCAACCGGGCACCTTCAGCGGCAACATCGCTCCGCCGCCGGGCACCGAGGACAGCTGGTCGATCGGCCACAACCTCCCCACCGATACCCGTCCGCCCTCGACCCTGACCGCCGCGCCGCCCTCCGGCGGTAGCAAGGCGCCGGTCGCCCTGATCGTCCTCCTGCTGCTCGCGGCCATGGGCGGCACCGCGTACTTCATGATGTCGAAGGGCAAGTCCACGGTCGTCGAGCCGGGCATGACCATTGACCCCAAGGTCGGCACGCCCGCCGCGACCGCCGGCGCCGTCACCCCGCCCATCGACCCCACCGCGGGCGCCGTCACCCCGCCCATCGACCCCACCGCGGGCACCGTCACCCCGCCCGGCGACACCGCGGGCACCGTCACCC
>NZ_JACCSO010000249.1 GCF_013812955.1 Nannocystis sp.
GGTCGGACGCATGAGCGTGTTCATGGCCGACCCGACCCAGCGCTGGGGGGCCCTGGCGCCGGCCGAGTTTCTGACGCAGCACTCGTGCCTGTCGAGCTATGTGCACGGGGCCGAGCTGGCGCGCCGCGGCGACGCCAACATCTACGACGACCGCTACGGATTCGCGGTGCCGGGCGCCGTCCCGGTGTTTCCATCGGCGATCGACATCGGGCCGCTGACGATGGACACCTATGAATATCCGCCGCAGTTTCTCCCGCTGCCGCGGCTGTTGCTGGCGGTCTCGCGCGACTTCATGGCGATCCGGGCGCTGTGGTTTCTGCTGACCGTCGCTAGCTTCGTTTGGGCCGTGGTGGCGCTGTCACGCTGGCTGGGCGGCGATGCGCAGCGACGGGCGCGGCTGCTGGCGCTCGCGGTCGGGTTGTCGCCGCCGGTGCTGCTCACCGCGTACTTCGGCAATTTCCAGGTGACCACAATGGCCCTGTCGGCCGTGGCGATGGTGGCGATCTTCAATGGCGAGACCCGCCGCGGCGCCGCAATGCTCGCATTCCTGATCGGCGCCAAGATCTTCCCGGGCATCCTCGGCGTATATCTGCTGGCGGCCCGGCGCTTCGCGGCAGCGGCCTGGACCGCCGCGTTCTCGGGCGTATATGTGCTGCTGGCGCTCGCCCTGTTCGGCACCCGCCCCTTCGTCGACTTCTTCGCTTACCACCTGCCGCGTCTCGCCAGCGGGGAGACCTTCGGATTCCTCAGCCAGCCGGCGGCGTCGATGAGCAACCTCGCGGTGTTCGGCATCCCGTTCAAGCTGCGGATCGCCGGCTGGGGCGGCTCCGAGGCCGAGGCGTGGGCGCTCGCGCGGCAGCTCTCGTGGGGTTATACGCTGGTGGTGGTCGTCCTGGCCGCGCGCGCCGGCTGGCGCCACAGCGCGGCCGCCAACCCGCACGCACGCGCGGCCCAGCTCGGGGGGTGGTTCGGCCTGCTCGCGCTCGGCGCCTTGCGCAGCCCGTTCGCGCCGCCCGAGGCGCTTATCCCCCTGATATGGGCGCTGTCGCTGCGGGCCGCCGCCGCCGAGCGGCGCCGCGAAGTCGCGCTCGTGGCGACGCTGTGGATCACGATGTTGATCCTCATCCCCTCGCCCTCCCCCGCCGGCGCCGCCGCGTCGCTCGTCGTCCAGGCCGTCGCCTGCGGGACCGCCCTATGGCTGGCGCTCGGCCCGGCGCGCACCCGTTGAGTGCGAGCGGCAGGACTTCGTCGTCGCCGCGGTCCGCGGCCCAGCGCCCTGCACATCGTTCGCCGCGGTCCGCGGACGCCTGGCGCCATCACGCCGTCGCGGCCGCGGGCGCGCCCGCCGACTCATTGCGGCCCCGGCCATTGCGCACAAGCTCGGCTCGAGGACCTCGACATGGACTTCTCGGTGGCGCTGTTCTCGCCGGAAGCGGCGAACGATCCATATCCTCTGTTCGCGCGAATGCAGCGCGAGGCGCCCGTGCAGCGCCTCGAGCGATATGGCTGGTGGGCGGTCAGCCGTCACGCGGACGTATCGATGATCATGAAGCGGCACGACCTGTTCTCCTCGGAGACCGGCCTCGAGCGCATGCGGCCGCCCCACCTCGACGATCAGGCCTGGGAGGCGCTCGAGATCCTTCGCGGCCGCAGCATGATCAACGCCGATCCGCCGACCCACACGCGCCTGCGCAAGCTGATCAGCGCGGCTTTCACCCCGCGGGCGATGATGAAGCTGGAGGGGCGGCTGCGGCGGATCACGAGCAGGCTCGTCGACGACATCGTCGCCCGTGACGGGTTCGACGTCGTCGCCGATCTGGCGACCCCGCTGCCGGTCACGGTGATCGCCGAGATGCTCGGCATCGATCCGGCCCGCGGCGCGGACTTCAAGCGCTGGAGCGACGACCTAGTCGAGCTCAGCCGCCTGACACGCGAGCAGCGGATGACGCCGGAGCAGACGCAGCGACTGGTGGCGAGCCGCGGCGAGCTCGTGGACTACTTGCAGGCGATGATCGCCGTCCGCCGCGAGCAGCCGCAAGGCGACCTGCTCAGCGACCTCACCCGCGCCGAGGGGGAGGACCGCGCGCTCACGGCGGAGGAGGTGCTCGGCACGGCCGTCCTGCTGCTGATCGCCGGCAATGAGACGACCACGAACCTGATCGCCACCGGCACCCACCTGTTGCTCGATCACCCCGAGGCGCTCGCGGCCCTGCGCGCCGAGCCGGCCCTGATCCCCAACTTCCTCGAGGAGGTGCTGCGCCACGAGGGACCGGTGGCGATGCTGTTTCGGCGGACCACCACGCCGGTCACGCTCTCGGGTGTCAACATTGGCAAGGACGAGCTGGTGCTCGCGCTGGTGGCCGCCGCGAACCGCGATCCCGCGCAGTTCCCCGATCCCGACCGCTTCGATATCCGCCGCGACACCCGCGGGCACCTCGGCTTCGGCCACGGGGTCCACTTCTGCGTCGGCGCGCCGCTGTCGCGCCTGGAGGGGCGGCTCGGCTTCACCGAGCTGCTGGGGCGCGCCCCGCCCTTCTCCAGGGTCGAAGCGCCAGCGTGGGGCGACAATACCAGCCTGCGCGGGCTGCGTCGCCTGCCGGTCCGCTTCGCGCGCTGAGCGTCATCGTCGACGCGCGGGCGCGCGCGCTCGAGCTACATTGCGCGGCGTGAGCGAGACACAGGCGCCCGGGGTCAGCATCGATCGGCTCGTCGGCGAGCAGAGCTTCGAGGGCCTCGAATTCACGGGGCTGGATCTGCAGGCCGTGGACCTCGGCGGTAAGGAGTTCACGAGCTGCAGCTTCCGCAACTGCAAGGCCCAGGAGTCGCGCTGGCGGGGCGCTCGCCTGGACGACTGCCGCTTCGAGCGCTGCGACCTGACGCGCATGCAGCCCCGGGGCATGCTCGCGCACGACGTGCAGTTCACGGACAGCAAGCTGATGGGGGTCGAGTGGGCGGAGCTCGGACAATTCCCGCAGATCTCGTTCACCGACTGCGTCCTGGATTTTGCGTCCTTTGTCGGCCTGAGCCTGCGCAAGACCAATTTTTTCGGCTGCAAGATCACCGAGGCCAACTTCTTCGACGCTGATCTGCGTGAGGCGGTCTTCACCGGGAGCGAGCTGCGCGGGAGCCTCTTCAGGGGCTGCAAGCTGGGCAAGGCCGACTTCTCGCTGGCCACCGGCGTGTTCTTCGATCCCGCGACCAACGAGGTCCGCGGCGCGCTGATCCCGATCGAGACCGCCGCGCTGCTCGCCATGCAGCTCGGTCTGCAAGTCGCCGGCTTCTCCACGCCCGCAACAGAGCCGACCGCGCCGCGGAGCGGAAGGAAGCGTCAGTAGGGCGCCGGCTACTCGCCGAGCCGCGACTTGCTGCGGGCGACGGCGTACTGGATGCCGCTCTGGAGCGTGCCGCAGGTGATGATGCTGCTGAGGTTGGCCTCGATGTGCACGAGGGTCTGGGCGACCTCGGGGCGGATGCCGGTGAGGATGACCTGGCTGCCGAGCAGGCGGGCGGCGTGAGCGGCCTTGAGGAGGGCGCTGGCGACCGCGGTATCGACGACCTGGACGCCGGTGATATCGATGATCGCAAACTTGCCGCGGGAGGCAGCGAGGCCGTTCAGCAGGTTTTGCATGATCTGCTTGGCGCGCATCGAGTCCATCAGGCCGATCAGCGGCATGACGAGGATCTCGTCGGTGATCGGGATCAGCGGCGTGGACAGCTCCTCGATCGCCTGGGCCTGGATGCGGATGATGTCCTGCTGGCGCTCCGCGTCGGCCTGCTCGGCGCGCTTGCGAGCGGTGACGTCGCTGTCGATCTGCAGCACCGTGTCGGGGGCGCCGTTCTCTCCGAGGCGCAGGACCCAGCGGCTGCTGGTGATCACCGGGCTGCCGTCTTTGCCGATGTGGGTGAGCTCGCCCTCCCAGTAGCCCTGGTCCCGCAGGGCCCGCTCGATGTCGGCGGGCGCGACCGGCAAGGCGGTCTGCAGCAGCTTCAGGGCTTTCTGGCCGATCGCCTCGGCGCGTGTATAGCCGTGGATCCGCTCGGCGCCGTGGTTCCAGTAGGCGATCGTGCCGTCGACATGGCAGACCATGATCGCGTCGTGGGCGAGGTCGAGGAGCTCGGCCTGCTCGCTGAGCGCGGCGGTGCGGGCCGCCAGCTCGTCGCGGGCCGCCGACTGCTCGGTCTCGTCGGTGGTGATGCCCACCACGCCGATCTGCACGCCGCCGGCGTCGTGCATCGGCGCATAACGGGTGGAGAGCGTGCGGCCCTGCATCGCGCCGACGCTGGAGAACGACTCGCCCCGCAGGGCCCGTCGCAGCTGCTCCACGGCCTGCGGGTCGGCGCCGAAGGCCTGGAGCAGGTTCTGCCCGATCATTTGTCCCGGCTCGTAGCCGATGTTGAAGAGCGGCGACCCCTCGGCGAGCAGCACCACGCCGTCGTTGTCCATCACCCACACGATCATATGGATGTGCTTAAAAACCGCTCGGACAATATCTTTGAGCTCGGGCATCTCGATCCTTGACGTCACGTGCAGCCGACAAGGCACGGCTGCACACGCTGCGATTCGCACGATACACCGCCACGCTGCGGAGACGCCAGGGTCACCGAATGCGCGGCGAGACGCGAATGGATACGATGTGCTGCGAGATCAGCACATGTCGCACCGTCATCATTTGCGTGCGGTCGAACCGGCGCACACCGTGCGATATACATGTCGGTACATATGGCGCCCCACCCGCCGAAGGTTACTCAAGTCGACATATCGATGACCGCGACGCGACTCGCGGATTCGCCGGTGACCTCGACGGGGCGGCAGTGGACCGGGCGTGTGCTCCAGTCGATCTGCCGGCCCTTATGGCCGGTCTCGGCTCTGGCCTGCGCGACCGCGGCATGCAGCTTGGTGGCCGTGGGCGGGCCGTCGCCACCGGCCTCGTAGATGGCCGCGGCCCGGGCCACGACCTCGGCCTCCTCGGGGTCGGGTGCAGGACCGGCGCTCACGCAGACGGTGTAGCTGCCGGCCGCG
>NZ_JACCSO010000250.1 GCF_013812955.1 Nannocystis sp.
GCACCGCCACGCTCCAGCTCGGCCTCGATCGCCTGCAAGCGATCGGCGTGCGCACCGCGCCGGTGCTCGCCCTCGACCGCATCCCGACCCTGCGCGCCCCCGCCAGCCTGCAGCTCGCCGAGCGCGGCGCCGCCGAGGTCCACGTGCGCGCGGCCGGCTTCCTCGAGAAGATCCTCGTCAGCGAGACCGGCGTGCGCGTGCACAAGGGCCAGCACCTCGCCGACCTCTACAGCCCCGAGATCTACCAGGCCCAGACCGAGCTGCTCGCCGCCCGCGGCTGGTCCGAGGGCGCCGGCGGCAACGCCCTCGCCGCCGCCCGCCAGCGCCTCGAGCTGCTCGGCATGAGCCGCGCCGCGATCGACCGCGTGGTCCGCAGCGGCAAGCCGAGCCGCACCGTGGCGATCGAGGCCCCCGCCTCCGGCGTGGTCGTCGGCCTCGACGCCGTGCTCGGCGCCTACGCCACCCCCGAGACCGCCCTCTACCAGCTGCGCGACCGCGACACCCTCCACGTGATCGCCGAGGTCCCGGCCGGCCGCGGCGAGGGCATCACCAAAGGCGACAAGGCCCGCCTCACCATCCCCACCCGCCCCGACTTCTCGCGCGAGCTCGAGGTCGACCTCGTCTACCCCGAGCTCGACCGCGAGGCCCGCAGCTTCCGCGTGCGCCTCACCGTCGACGAGCCCGGCCTGCGCGCCGGCGAGTACGCGCTCGTCGACTTCAAGCTGCCATCACGCCATGTGCTCGCCGTCCCGCGCGACGCCCTGGTCGCCACCGGCAGCGAGACCCACGTGTTCGTCGACCGCGGCGGCGGCCGCCTCGAGCCCCGCCGCGTCGAGGTCGGCGAGTCCTTCGACGAGGTGGTCACGGCGGTCAAGACGGTCCAGACCGGCAGCGGCGGCCCCAGCGCGGCCGGCGAGCCCTTCGACACGCCGATCGAGATGGTCGAGATCCGCGCCGGCCTGAGCGCCGGCGAGCGGGTCGTCTCCGGCGCGACCTTCCTCGTCGACGCCGAGAGCCGCCTGCGCGCCGCCCTGATCCCCACTCCTGATCACCCCGCGCCCTGACCTGTCCCTTCGGCCATGCTCCGCATCATCGGCAACCTGATCGAGCTCTGCGCCCGCCACCGCGGCATGGTGCTGCTGCTGTACTGCATGCTCGCGCTGCTGGCGGTGCGCAGCGCCCGGCAGATCCCGCTCGACGCGATCCCCGACCTCTCCGACCCGCAGGTGATCGTCTTCACCGAGTGGCGCGGTCGCTCGCCGACCCTGGTCGAGGACCAGATCACCTACCCGATCACCAGCGCCCTGCTGGCCGCCCCCAAGGTCGAGGCCGTGCGCGGCTACTCGATGTTCGGCATGTCCTTCGTCTATGTGCTCTTCGCCGAGGACGTCGACGTCTACTGGGCCCGCAGCCGCGTCCAGGAGTACATGAGCGGGATACAGGCGCGCCTGCCCGAGGCCGTCACCCCGACCCTCGGACCCGACGCCACCGGCATCGGCTGGATCTACGAGTACGCGCTCGTCGACCGCAGCGGCCAGCATGACCTCGCCGAGCTGCGCGCCATCCAGGACTTCAGCCTCCGCTACGCCCTCGAGAGCGTGCCCGGCGTCGCCCAGGTCGCCAGCGTCGGCGGCTTCGAGAAGCAGTACCAGGTCCAGCTCGACCCCGACCGCCTGCGCGCCTACGGCCTCTCGGTCGCCGATGTCGGCGATGTCATCCGCCGCGGCAATGCCGAGGTCGGCGGCCGCGTGCTCGAGCTCGGCGGCCGCGAGGCCTTCATCCGCGGCCGCGGCTACCTGCGCGGCGAAAGAGACCTCGCCGACCTGGTCGTGCGCGCCAACCCCGGCGGCACCCCGCTGCGCATCGGCGACGTCGGCACCGTGCGCCTCGGCCCCGAGATCCGCCGCGGCCTCGCCGAGCTCGACGGCCAGGGCGAGGTCGTCGGCGCGATCGTCATCGCCCGCTACGACACCGACGTGCTCGACGTCATCGAGCGCGTGAAGACCCGCCTCGACGCCCTCGACGCCGGCCTGCCCGCGGGCGTCGAGATCGTGCCGACCTACGACCGCTCGGCCCTGATCCACCGCTCCGTCGAGACCCTGCAGCACGCCCTGATCGAGGAGGGCATCGTCGTCGCCCTCGTCATCTTGCTGTTCCTGCTGCACCTGCGCAGCGCCCTGCTGCCGATCCTGAGCCTGCCGCTCGCGGTGCTGCTCGCCTTCATCCCGATGGCCTGGTTCGGCATCCCGGCCACGATCATGAGCCTGGGCGGCATCGCCATCGCCGTCGGCGCCACCGTCGACGCCGAGATCGTGATGATCGAGGCCTGTCACAAGCGCCTCGAGTCGGCCCCCCCGGACCTCTCGAGCAAGGACCGCCGGCGCCTGCTCGGCGAGGCCGCCCGCGAGGTCACGCCCGCGATCTTCTTCTCGCTGCTGATCATCGCCGTCGCCTTCATCCCCGTGTTCGGCCTCGAGGGCCAGGCCGGTCGCCTCTTCAAACCACTCGCTTACACCAAGACCTTCGTCATGCTCTCGGCCGCGCTGCTGAGCGTGACCTTCGCGCCCGCGCTGCGCGACCTGCTGATCCGCGGCAAGATCCGCCGCGAGTCCGAGCACCCGGTCTCCCGCCTGATCCGCGCCGTCTACGAGCCCTTCGTCTACATCGCCCTGCGCCGCCCGATCACCACCCTGGCGATCGGCGTGCTCGCCGTCGCCTCCTCGATCCCCGTGTGGCTGCGCCTCGGCAGCGAGTTCATGCCGGCCCTCAACGAGGGCGACATCCTCTACATGCCGACCACCCTGCCCGGCCTGTCGATCGAGGAGGCCAAGCGCCAGCTCGCCCGCCAGGACGCGATCATCGCCGGCTTCCCCGAGGTCGAGCGGGTGTTCGGCAAGGTCGGCCGCGCCGAGACAGCCACCGACCCCGCGCCGCTCAGCATGGTCGAGACCCTCGTCATGTTGAAGCCGGCCGAGCAGTGGCCCACCGTCGCGCTGACCCGCTGGCACAGCGACTGGGCCCCCGACTTCTTGCACGCGCCGCTGACCTACTTCTGGCCCGAGTCGCGCGCCGAGACCTGGGACGAGCTGGTCGCCAAGCTCGGCGCCAGCCTGCAGCTGCCCGGCTGGACCGGCGCCTACACCATGCCGATCCGCGCCCGCATCGACATGCTGAGCACCGGCGTGCGCACCCCCGTCGGCGTCAAGGTGTTCGGCCCCGAGCTCGCCGACATCGAGCGCGTCGGCCTGCAGATCGAGTCGATCCTGCGCGACATCCCCGGCACCCGATCGCTCCTCTACGAGCGCAGCCTCGGCGGCGTCTACGTCGACATCGTGCCGCGACGCGACGCGCTCGCCCGCCATGGCCTGCGCCCGCAAGACCTCACCGACCTCGTCGAGGGCGCGGTCGGCGGCGAGACGATCACCACCACCGTCGAGGGCCGGCGCCGCTTCTCCGTACAAGTGCGCCTGAGCGAAGACGCCCGCTCCAGCCCCGAGCGCCTGCGCGAGCTCCCCGTCCCGCTGCCCACCCCGCCGGGGGCGATCGGCCGCGCCGTCCCGCTGGGTGAGCTGGCCGACATCACCCTCGCCGACGGTCCGCCGATGCTGCGCAGCGAGGCCGGCCTGCTCGTCGGCTACGTCTACATCGACCTCGAGCCCTGGCGCGACCTCGGCGGCTACGTCGACGACGCCAAGGCGCGCATCGAGGCCGCGAACCACCGCGCGGAGCTGGTCCTCGGACCCGGCATGTACATGCGCTGGACCGGACAATACGAGGAGATGGCCGGGATGGAGGAGCGAATGCGCGTGCTCGTGCCGCTCGCGCTGCTGCTGATCGCGCTGCTGCTGTACATGCAATTTCGCAACCTGACCGAGGTGCTGATCGTCCTGCTGTCGATCCCCTTCGCCCTGGTCGGCAGCGCGTGGATGCTCTACCTGCTCGACTACCGGCTCTCGACCGCCGTCTGGGTCGGCGTGATCGCCCTCGTCGGCCTCGCCGCGCAGACCGGCGTGGTGATGATCGTCTACATCGACCACGCCTTCGAGCGCCGGCTCCGGGCCGGCAAGATCCGCGACCGCAGCGACATCATCTGGGCCCACATGGAGGGCACAGTCCTGCGCGTGCGCCCCAAGCTGATGACCGTCTCCACCATGCTGATCGGCCTCACACCCCTGCTCTGGGCCACCGGCAGCGGCGCCGACGTCATGAAGCGGATCGCCGCCCCGATGATCGGCGGCCTGCTCTCCAGCGCCTTCCTCACCCTCGAGCTCATCCCCGTGGTCTACACCTACTGGCGCGTCGCCCAGCTCAAGCGGTCTCAAAGGACAGGTCGACCGCTCGCCGAGGTCTGCGGCCTCGATCCGCCCTGAGCGCCCCGTCGATCCCCCCGAGCCCGGCGCGCGCACGGCCGCTCGCCACCGGCAGACCCCCCGTCTGCGCCCGCGCAACTGAAGCGCAACACCGCGCATTATTGCGCGCCCTCGCCGGCACGCGACGATCCACGCGCCCGCAACTTTCGCTACAGTCTGTGCAGTGTCCGTCACGGTCATGGATGGCGCCCAGGCTGGTTCCGGGCGCGCGCGTGCACCAGTCTCCGCGTCGCTGACCGACGAGACGATCCGCCGGGTGCGTCTCGGCGTGCTGCTCGGCACCGGCATGGGCTCCGCGATCATCGGCATGGTCCTGGTGTTCGCGGCCACCACCAGCGCCGGCTCGTGGGAGCGCATCAACGGCCTCGCCTACCTGCTGAGCAGCTCGGCGTGCTTCATCGGCCTGGCGTTGACCCGCACCTCGCTGCTCAAGGCCTCCGAGCTGACCCTGCTGTTCACGGCCTACTTCGGGACCGCCAGCCTCATCATCACCGGCGTCGGCAGCTCGGCGATCATCGTCGGCCTCGCGGCCTACAGCCTCGTCGTCCTGCTGCCCGGCATCGCCATTCGCACCCGCTCCGGCTTCTGGGTGTGGCTGAACCTGGCCGGCGTCTGCGCGGTCTACATCGCCAGCGTGCTCATCCGCCTGGCCCTGCACGACGTCGAGGCCCAGTCGCTCGGCGCCGGCGACATCGCCATCCGCCTGGTGATCCCGCCGATCGCGTTCTGCGTGCAGGTGCTGATGGCGCGGGCCCTGAACCTGCGCATCCTCGAGGCGCTCCAGGAGAGCGAGCGCTCGCGCAGCGCCCTCGTGGTGTCCAACCAGCTGCTGGAGAAGGCCAACCACAACCTCGAGACCGCGCGCGTCGAGGCCGTGCGGGTCCGCGACGACGCCGAGGCCGCCAACCGGGCCAAGAGCACCTTCCTCGCCAACATGAGCCACGAGCTGCGCACCCCGCTCAACTCGATCATCGGCTACACCGAGATGATCATGGACGAGGCCCGCGACAGCGAGACCCGGAAGATCCGCGAGGTCATGCCCGACCTCAAGAACGTCGTACTCTCGGCCCGTCACCTGCTCGGGCTCATCGGCGGCATCCTCGACCTCTCGCGCATCGAGGCCGGCCGCATGGACCTGTTCCAGGAGCGCTTCGAGGTCTCCGTCTTCATCCACGAGCTCGAGCAGACGATCGCCCCGGCGGTGCGCAAGCGCGGCAACACCCTGGTCGCCCGCATCTCCGACGGCACCACCTCGGTCACCGCCGACCGCGGCAAGCTCAAGCAGGTGATGCTGAACCTGCTCGGCAACGCCTGCAAGTTCACCACCAACGGCGAGATCGTCCTCAGCGCCACCCACAACCTCGAGCAGTCGGTGCTGATCCTCGAGGTCCGCGACGACGGCATCGGCATCCAGGCCGACAAGCTCGCCGTCATCTTCGAGAAGTTCACCCAGATCGACCCCTCGCCGACCCGCCGCTACGAGGGCGCCGGCCTCGGCCTCGCCATCACCCGCGAGCTGTGTGCCCGCATGGGCGCCACCATCGACGTCAGCAGCAAACCCGGCAGCGGCACCAGCTTCACCGTCGCCCTCCCGATCCTGATCGCCGCCCCCCCGACCTCGTCCTCCACGGCGATGATGATGTAGCCGGGTCTCGCCCGCTCGGGCCGGGTGGCGCGGTTTCGTGCCGTTGCACGCGCGATTGTGCTACTCCCAGGCGAGGAGGAGCCATGGCACGAATCGCAATTGTCGGGGCTGGCCCGAGTGGTAGCTCGGCGGGATATCACCTGGCGCGCAGCGGCCATCAGGTCGTGCTCATCGATCGCGCGGCCTTCCCCCGCGACAAGATCTGCGGCGATGTCGTGTCCTTCGGCGCCCAGTCGGCGCTCGCGTCGATGGGCCTGTACCCTCCGCAGCTCGAGGCCCTGTGCAGCGCGCGCGCGGCCTTCGGCGGCCTGGTGCTCGGCTCGCCCAACGGCGCCAGGAACGTCACCCGCCACCCCCTGCGCGGCTACTGCGTGCCCCGCCTGGTGCTCGACGACCTGCTGCGCGAGCGGGCCCTGTCGGTCGGCTGCGAGCCGTTGCAGGCGCACGTAAAAGACCTCGCCGAGCTGGAGGCCACTTACGACTGGGTCATCGACGCCCGCGGCGCCCACGGCGGGACCGCGAACGCGATCGCCATGCGCAACTACTGGGACGTGCCCACGGCGGCGCTCGACCCCGGCGAGGCCAGCAACCTGCAGATCTACTTCGAGCGCTACCTCGGCGCCGGCTACGGCTGGATCTTCCCGGTCGACCACACCGACGGCGTCGACGGCATCACCCGCTTCAACGTCGGCGTCGGCGTGTGGCTGCGCGACTACGACATCGCCAACACCAACGTCAGCAAGCTGCTCCAGCTGTTCATCGCCGGCAACCCGCGCGCCCGCGCCCTGTCCGCGCTGGCGCTGGCCAAGGACCGCCCGCGCGGCTTCCACCTCGCGGGCGCCGAGAAGGGCACGCGCGTGGCCACCGGCAAGGTCCTGCGCATCGGCGACGCCGCCAACCTGACCGACCCGATCACCGGCGAGGGCATCCAGAACGCGCTGACGAGCGGCGTGCTGGTGGCCGAGGTGATCAATTGCAGCCTCACCCCCGCCGACGTCCCGCACACCTGGCAGCGCCTCTACGAGGATCACTTCGAGGACCACCTGCGCGCGGGCATCCGCTACAACGCCCTGCTGCGCTACGGCCCGGTCAAGAACCTGCTGGTCTGGGCCATGAACCGCAGCCAGCGGGTCGCCGAGCGCATGAACGCCGGCCTCTTCGACCTCGTACGCTACAACGATCTGGCGCCCTCGCTGATGCGTTCGCTCCGCGCTTCGCGACCTCAGTGATGCTCAATGATACGCAGTGATGCTCGTGCTATAGCCCCCGCGTGGACCCGGCCCAGGCCTTCTACTCCGCGGCGGGCGAGCGCCTGGTCCCCACCGAACTGACCCGCGGCCCCTGGGATCCCCGCCACCAGCACGGCGGACCGCCGGCGGCGTTGCTCGCCCGCGCCTTCGAGGCCCTCGCGCCGCCCGCCGAGTGGCACGTCGCCCGCTTCACCATCGAGTTCCTGCGCCCGGTCCCGATCGACCGGCCCTTGCAGCTGCACGCCGCGCCGACCCGCAGCGGCCAGCAGGTGCTCACCCTCGAGGGCCTGATGTCCACCGACGAGCACCCGCTCGCCCGCGCCCACGCGCTGTGCATCCGCCAGCGGCCGCTCCTGCTCCCGCCCGAGGTCCTGCCGCCCGACCGACCGGCCGACCCCGAGCGCTTCCCGGCCTTCTGTTTCCCGTTCTTTCGCGCCGCGGTCGGCTACCACACGGCGGTGGAGGTTCGCCTGGAGTCCGGTCTCATCGGCGAGGGTCCGGCGGTCGCGTGGCTGCGCCCGCGTTACCCGCTGGTGCTCGGCGAGCCGACCTCCGCGCTGCAGCGGGTGCTGATCGCCGCCGACGCGATCAACGGCGTCGGCTTCGCCCTCGACCTCGACCGCTTCACCTTCGTCAACGCCGACCTGACCGTGTACCTGCACCGGATGCCGGAGGGCCCCTGGGTGCGCCTCGCGGCCAGCCCCAATCCGCAAACGAACGGCGTGGGCCTGGTCGAGGCCGAGCTCGGCGACCACCGCGGCCCGATCGGCCGCGCGCTCGAGGCCCAGGTGCTCCGCGCCCGCGAGCCGCAGCAATCACGATGAACCGGGATGAACCGGGATGAACCGGCTCACAGCTGCGAGGCTGGAAGCCTGTCCCCCGAGCTGTCCCCGGGGCCAGCCGCGGCAGCATCGGAGCTCGCCGCGGCCGGGTCCGCCGGGACCGAGCTCGCCAGCTGGGTATCGGTGGCCGGCATCGGCACGGACGCCGCGTCGTAGTCGAACATGATCGCGTCGGCCAGGGCCATGCCCATGCGTGCATACCCGCGGCGGGTCAGGTGCAGGTGGTCCGACTGGGCCATCGCCGGCATCGCGGTCGCCCAGGTGACCATCGAGCCCTCGCCGCCCATGAACTGCATCGCATCCCAAAAAGCGCAGCCGGCCTCGGCGGAGATCTCTCGCTGCGCCGCCACGATCTGCACGGTGCGCGGTCGCGGGGCGAAGCTGCCGTCCGCGCCCTTGATCGGGAAATCCCCCGGGCCGACCAGCAAGCAGCTCGCGCTCGGCGTGGCCCGCTGCAACCGCGCGAGCACCTCGCGCAGCTGCTTCTTATAAGACTCGATCGGCTGGTCGTCGTCGACCGCCTCGTTGGTGCCGTAAGCGAGCACGATCAGGTCCGGCGCCCGCCGGCGCAGGTTGTCGGACCACACGTGCTCGTCCCACTTCAGCTGGTTGGACGCCCGCGTGCCGCCGATGCCGAGCGTATCCACGACCACGCCCGGCTGGTCGTTTTCGACGGTCATCCCGAACAGGCGGACCTCACCATCACCGACCGGCTCGACCATGACCGTATGCGGCCCGGCCTCGCGCACCAGCATGTGATAACCGGGCGTGACCTCCTTGGCCTTCGTATTGATGGTGGCGACCACCTTGCCGTCGACGCTGAGCTTGAAGCGCCCGCCCCCCGGCTGTCGCAAGTAATAGAGGTCGTACTGGGTCTTCTCGCCGGCCGACCCTCGCTCCAGCTCGCCGGGGATCACCCGGCCGTAGCTGCGCTTCTTGCTGGTGGCCGCGCTGGCGCCCATCAGCCCGTAGAAGCCGTCGGCGCGGCCCTCCCGGGTCTGGGCGTGCTCGACCTTCCAGCCGCGCGAGCTCTCCACCGTCATCGCCATCGGCCGGTAGTACTTGCTCGGCCGGACCACCGCGACGTAGCCGTGCCCGCCGTCGCCGAAGCGGCTCTGCAGGTACGCGCGCAGATAGCTGGGGTAAATATCGGCCGCGGTATGCGAGGCGCCGTACATCGCCACCCGCACCTTACCGTCCTCGTCCTTGCCCTCCTTCAACCGGCGCAGCGCCTCATGGAAGCGATCCAGCCCCGCGGCGCCCTTGCCATCGAGCAGGATGAAGTTGCCGAGCAGGTTGCCGTTGATGGCCGGGGCCGCGGCCACGCCGTCGAGGCCGGTGCCACGTGAACCCGGCAGCGCGTCGAGGTTGCTGCCCGCCACCATCGGCGCGCCAAAACCCGCCGGCTGCACCAGCGCGTCGGCGCCAGCCAGCGGCGCCAGGCTCGGAAACGGCTGACCATCCAAGTCCTCGAGCAACGGCGCGCGCTCCCCCAGCGCCACCCGCTGCGCCACCAATCGGGCCGCCCGCGCCTCGTCATTGAGCAGCGGCGTCGGTCCCGGCGGCGGCAAGGTCACCACCGTTCGCCCCAGAACCGCCGCTGCCACGCCGGCCGGCGCACCCTCCGGCTCCTGCACCGGCCCGGTCGCCTGCGGCGTATGACAACCTCCCAGCGGACTGCATCCCAGGAGCAACAGACCGACCCCGGCGAGCCACAGCCGCGGCCGGACCTGGGCCGAAAGAGAGGGGCACCGGCGAGTCGAGGTCATCGGTGAACCTTGGCCGTTGTGGCCGCCCCGAGTCAAATTCTTGCGCTGCCGGGCCATTGATGCTGCGCCCGACCCGCTGGGGCGCGCCACGCGGTCGCCCTGCGCCGATCACCCCACCTCCCGTTGCACTACCCGCGATTGCCCCCGCAATTGGGTCGCACCCCGCGGCCGGGGTCCTCGGCAAGTCCCACCTGACCCCGGGCCGGCTGCCTTGTGCCACTGACGGCGGCGGCGCCTGCGTTCGGCCGCACATGGCAAACGGTTGGCCGGGGGCCAAAACGCGCACAGCTCGCGGCGGCCGCCGGAGACGGCGTTTCGGCAAATTTGATGCGAGCCACGCGGCGAAGCTGTTACATTCAATGACAGTGCGCCGCATCGGGAACAACGGTCAGCTCGACGGAGTTGTAGGGGATCACCCTGCCCCCGGCGTAGACCGTGATCGCGCCCACCTGCGGGCTCCCCGCGCACTGGCGCTACTGGCCTCGGCCGATGGGGCCTCGGCTGATCTGGCCCGCAATTCAGAACGATGTACCTCCGGCCTCCCTTGCGCCGGGGGAGGCAACGCCGGGTGACCGGGCCACTGCGCCTGTTGGAGTCCCTGGGCGCTGTCGCCATCTACCTGTTTGCCATTGTTCGTTCGCTGTTCACCGGTCCCCGCTATGTCGCGGAGACCCTGCGCGTCGCCGACATCCTGGTCCGTCGCTGCCTGCTGCCGGTCGGGCTCGCCGTCGCCCCGGTCGGCGCCGTCATCTCGCTGCAGGGCGTGCACATCTTCCGGTCCTTTGGCGCCGAGGAGCTGCTGTCCTCGCTGCTGGCGACCGCGGTGTTTCGTGAGTACAGCCCCGCGCTCGCCTCGGTGATGGTCGCCGCGCAGGCCGGCTCCTCGATCGCGGCGCGCATCGGCACCATGCAGGTGCGCGGCCAGATCGACGCCCTCGCGGTGATGTCGGTCGACCCCATCCGCTACGTGGTCGTTCCGGGCCTGATCGCCTGTGCGATCGTGACACCGCTGCTCAACGTGTTGACGACGATCCTCGGGCTTGCGAGCGGCTGGTTCTTCGCGGTCGTGCTGTCCGGCTGCGACCACGGCTCGTTCATGGCCAACCTTTATAGCCAGGTCTCGATGGTCGACCTGTGGGTCGGCATGGGCAAGTGCCTGGTGTTCGGCACCGCCGTCGGGCTGATCGCCGGATACCTCGGCCTTCGCACCTCCGGCGGTGCGACCGGCGTCGGCAAGGCCGCCAACAACACCGTCACTTACACGATCGTCCTGATCCTCGTCGTCGACTATCTCGCCAGCATGTTGCTGCTGCGCTGGGGGCTCTGAGACCGCCATGCGATTCGACCGCTTCGTCGTTCAGGCCGTGCGCGCGCAGTTCAGGGGCATCCCGCCCATGGACGAGTTCCTGCGCCACGCCATCGACGCCGGCGTCGGCAGCCTCGCCCTGCTCACCCTGCTGACGATCTTCGCCGGCATGAACCTGTCGGTGCAGGCCTACGGGACCTTCGCCCGCTTCGGCGGCCAGGAGATGCTCGGCCTGTTCTGCGGCGTCGGCGGCATCCGCGAGCTCTACCCGGTGATGGCCGCGATCGTCTGCGGCGCCCGCATCGGCGCCACCCTGGCGGCCAGCCTCGCCAACATGCAGATCTCCGAGCAGGTCGAGGCGCTCGAGGTCATGGGCATCGACCCAATGCGCCGCCTGATCGCCCCGCGCCTGTGGGCCGTCACCTTGATGCTCCCGCTGCTCTGCGCCTACGCCGACGCCGTGGGCATCTGCGCCAGCTACTTCTCCGCCGTCCATCAGATGGGCATCAACGAGGGCGTGTTCATCGCCCAGGTCAAGGAGATCGTCACCCTCCCCGACCTGTTCGCCGGCGTCGTCAAGGGCGTCATCTTCGGCTGGCTCGTCGCCCTCGTGTCCTGTTACCACGGCTACCGCGCCGCCAAGCGCGACGGCGCCGAGGGCGTCGGCGTCGCCACCAACCGGGCCATCGTGCACGGCGCCGTGCTGTGCATCGTCCTCAACATGTTCCTATCGGCCCTGATGTATGCCTGAAGGATTCCACTACGTGCCGCCGACTGACCCCGCGCCCGCCGTCGTGTTCGAGAATGTCTCGAAGTCGTTCGGCAAGCAGTGCGTGCTCGACAGCGTGAGCCTCGTGGTCCCCAAGGGCGCCATCATGGTCATGCTCGGGCCCTCCGGCACCGGCAAGTCGGTGCTGCTGCGCTGCCTGGTCGGCCTGATTAAACCCGACGCCGGCCACATCTACGTGTTCGGCGAGGACCTGACCGCCCTCGACGAGAGCCGCTCCGCGGACCGCAACAAGCTGTTCGCGCTGCGCCGCAAGTTCGGGATGCTGTTCCAGGACGGCGCCCTGTTCGACGACATGAGCGTCGGCGACAACGTCGCCTTCCCGATGGTCCAGCACACCCGCCTCGGCACCGCCGAGATCCGCAGGCAGGTCGCCGAGAACCTCAAGCGCGTCGGCCTGCCCGGCGTCGAGAACAAGATGGTCTCCGAGCTCAGCGGCGGGATGCGCAAGCGCGTCGCCTTCGCCCGCGCCATCGCCCTGCGCCCCGAGATCGTGCTCTGCGACGAGCCCTCCTCCGGCCTCGACCCGGTCATGTCCGCCACCCTCGACGAGCTCATCCAGGAGCTCCACCGCGAGCTCGGCATGACCTTCATCGTCATCAGCCACGACACCGCCGAGGCCCGCAAGATCTCCACCCACATCGGCCTGCTCTACAAGGGCAAGCTGCAGGCCTTCGACACCGCCGAGCGCGTGCTCAACTCGTCGCACTCGCACGTCAAGCAATTCTTTGAGCGCAACACCCAGGGTCCAATCAAGGTGCTGTAATGAATACCCGATACATCACGCTCGGAACCTTCGTCCTCGTCACCCTGGGTGCGTTCGGCTGGCTCGCTATGCAGCTCGGTCTCGGTGACCGCGGCGGCAACCACTACCTGGTACGCACCCCCGACGCGGCCGGTCTGGTCGAGGGTAACTCGGTGCGCATCGCCGGCGTCGACGTCGGCAAGGTCGACCGCATCCACGTCGAGGGCAATCGCGCGGTGATCGACATCCGCATCCGCAAGGGCACCACCGTGTTCGCCGACGCCTGCGCCGCCGTGCACATCAAGGGCATGCTCGGCGAGAAGTACCTCGGCATCGACCAGCCCGCCGAGGGCCAGCCGCTGCCGCCGGGCGCCGAATTCGCGTGTGTGACCCAGACCGTCGACTTCGACAACGCCCTCAACGCGACGCGAGACGTCGTTTATGGCGCGGACCCGCTGTTACCGGTGGTCACCCGCATCGCCAAGCGCATCGACAGGGTGACCTCGGCCCTGGAAGAGGACGACAAGCCCGCCGCGGCCGACGTGCCCGGCGTGCCTGGCCAGCCGGGCGTACCGCCGCCGGCCCGTCCGGGCAAGCTCGAGCGTGTGGGCGACCTGCTCGACAACACCGATGCGCTGTTAACGACCACTCTGGCGATCCTGAACGAGAACCGCGACGACCTGCGCGCGATCACCCAGGGCACTCGAGCCCTGGTCGAGGATCCGAGGATCCCGCGCATGCTCGCCAACGGCGACAAGGCGCTCGAGGTCACCGCGAGGCGCCTGCCCAAACTCATGGACGAGCTCGAGCAGCTGATCGCCAGGGCCAAGAGCGGCCTCGAGCTGGTCGACGACAAGCACCGCGCCAAGTTCGACGCGATGATCAGCGACGCCGGCACCGCCCTCGACAACCTGCGGGTCATCAGCGAGGAGTTCAAGGGCCTCGGCAAGGACCTGCGCCCGAGCCTCAAGCACATCGGACCGCTGCTCGAGGACCTGCGCACCATCGTCCACCGCGCCACCGGGATCACCGAGACCACGATCCGCCAGATGCTGCAGATCGAGGGCTTCCGCGTCCGACTCAGCCCGAGCCGGGAAGCCCGCCAGCACATGCGAGACGAATCCTCGGCCGACCCTCCGCAACAACCATAAACCGGCGCTGGCGCTGGGCGCGGCGCACGGACTGCGCCTCGATTTTGCGGTCTGCGGTGCGTTTGGAATGACCCGGAGTGGGTCGGTCCAAGCTCGCGATGCTACGTTGTACTTATTCAAAATCGCTGTGGATGGCCGCCAGCTTGCTGACAGCGGCGTGTACGAAGGACCCCAAGGGCACGGCCACCGAGGGTGAGACCGCGAGCAGCTCGGGCAGCTCGTCGGCGGCGCTCGACCCGACGACCGGCAAGCCGGCCACCGACGGCACCACCGCCGGCTTGACCACCGGGCCGACCACCAGCGAGCCCAGCACCGGCGAGCCGCTCACGACCAGCACCACCAGCGAGCCGGTGACCACCACCGAGCCGGCCACCAGCACCACCATCGGCACCACCACCGGCGGCGAGACCACCGAGGGCGGCGTGCCGATGCCGGTCGATTGCGCCGGCAAGATCTACCAGTGCGGCAACGCCATCGACGACGACATGGACGGCAAGATCGACGGCGGCGACGCCGAGTGCACCAGCCCCTGCGACGACAGCGAGGGCTCGTTCCAGACCAACCTCCCCGGCCAGAACAAGGACTGCCTCTCCGACTGCTACTGGGACGGCGACAGCGGCCAGGGCAACGACAGCTGCGTCTGGAACCTCCAGTGTGACCCGAAGAACCCCGGCGAGGTCATCGGCTGCGCCTACGACCCCGCCAAGAAGGGCTGCGACGTCAAACAGGCGGACATGTGCCTCCAGTTCTGCGCGATGCTCGCGCCCAACGGCTGCGACTGCTTCGGCTGCTGCGACGTGGCCACCCCCAACGGCGTCGTGCAGGTCTACCTCGGCGGCAACCCGGAGTGCTCGCTGGCGAACCTCGAGGCCTGCAACTCCTGCACCAAGCAGCCCGGCTGCAGCAACGACTGCAACCCGGACAAGTGCGAGCTGTGCTTCGGCGAGGACGAGCTCCCGGAGGGCTGCATGGTGCCCGGCTGCGACAACAAGGACCCCTGCATGGTCGACAAGCTCGGCAACTCCAACTGCGCCGAGGGCTTCTTCTGCTCGACCGGCTGCTGCCAGGCGATCATCCCGAAGTAGCACCCGGGCGCCCCGCGCTCGCACCCGCGAGCGCGAGCGCGGCCGTCAGCGC
>NZ_JACCSO010000267.1 GCF_013812955.1 Nannocystis sp.
GGAGCAGAAGATGCTGACGGACCTCCGCGACGACGCGCAGCGCACCGAGGCTGCCAGCATTGGATTGGGGGTGGCGAGCGCGGCGGTCCTCGGCGCCGGCATCGGCCTGCTCGCGTCTGGTCGCCGGGCGACGCGCGCGATGGCCGTCGCGCCCCATGGCGGGCCATACGGCGGCGGCGTGAGGCTTCGGCTGCGATTCTGAATGGAGGACATGATGAAGTGGACCTACCTGCTGCTCGCGTTCATGTCCTCCGGGTGCCTCGCGGACGCCTGGTCGGACCTGCAAGACAACTTCACGGCCACCGCGACCACCACGACCGGTGAGGGCTCGACGACCATGGGAGTCGTGCCGACGACCTCCGCGGGCGCCGGCGTGCAGACGGTGACCGGCAACGAGGACAGCACGGGCTCGTCGAACACCGACCCGGGCGCGAGCTCGGGCAGCTCGGGCGAGGCGCCCGTCAACCTGCCACCGACGATCGAGCTGTTCGACGTGAAGGAGGACCATCTCGACGAGGCTGGCCCGGCCGAGCTGCAGCTCGTCGTCAGCGCGGACGTGGTCAAGGTGCAGCTCTCGCTCGACGGCGTGGAGCTTGCGAACAACCTGAAGCCTGGTGACTTCCCCCGCGACTGGGACGCGCTCTCGGCCAAGGACAACGGGGATCCGCGCATTTTCAAAGTGGTGGTCGAGGATGCCGAGGGCCTGACGGCCACGGAGACGACCGAACTCAGCGTGCAGTTGCCGCAGCCCGGTATCGAGAAGTGCCTCTTCGAGGACAAGGACGCGAACGCCAGCGTCATCACGGCGCTGAAGTACACGAACGACGCGATCATCGCCGGGGGCTCGCGCGACACCGGCGCAGGGTTGCGGCTGACAGTCTGGAAGCTCGACCCCAACAACTGCGATGAGGTGTTGCCGGGCTGGCCGAAGACGATCGCCGACTGGACTACCGAGCCCGGGCTCGCGGCGATGATGTCACTCGGGACGGCGGTCGATGTCGACGCGGACGGCAACATTGTCGTCGCCGGCAATTTCATCGTGGGCGGCAAGCCGCAGAGCTACGTCGCGCTGCTCAACCCGGACGACGGCTCGCAGCTGTGGGCGAAGGTCGGCCAGGTCGGCGACGAGGTCGCGGGCGTCGCGGCCGCGACGGCGCAGTTCAAGAATCGCGTGTTCGTGGTCGGCTCGCAGCAGACGAGCGACGTCCCGGTGCGCACCGACGCGGCGATCTGGACCTACCTGACGATCGATGGGGCGGTGTCCATTGGGGCTTCGCTGATCCTCAAGGCGCCGTTCACCCCCGGCGAGTTCGACCTCGACCTGAACAACAAGTATAGCGAGAGGGTCCGGGCCGTCGTGATCCAGCCGGGCACCGGCCACGCCCTGGCGGTGGGGGAGCGGGAGTTCTGGCCCAAGGGCAATGATATGTACCGCCGTGCCTTCACTGTCCGGGTCCATGCGCTCGGCGGCGTCGTGGGCGTCCCGTGGACATCATGGGCACCGTCGTCCGTGAACGATGCTGTTCGCTCCGTCGCCCTCTGTGGCGATGATGTCCTGGCCGGGGGCTGGACCCGCGACCAGCCAGCCGACGCGAAGCCCCAGCCGATGATGTTCTGGATCGAGGATGACGGCACGTCGATGAAGCACCGCGACGAGCCCCAGCTGGGCTCGACCGAGATCAACGGCATCGCCTGCGATCGGGAGGCCAAGATCATCAGTGCCGCGACTCGGGATACAGGCACCCGCGACGCCCGCGTCTTCACCGTCCCCGGCCAGAACGGGCCGTACACCTGGTACGAGGCGGGCGCTGTCGGGGATGACGGAGCCGGGGCCGTCGCGTGCGACGGGCGCGGCTTCTGCGGCTGGGGCGGCTACCGCACCATCAACGGGAAGATGGTTGCGGTGGTTCGGGTATTTCACCCGTAGCGCCTGTCATCCCGGCGGTACGAAGTCGTCGCAGAGTTCGACGAGGTACGTCACGCGCTCCTTAAACCAGTTGCTGTAGCCCTTCTCGTCCATGCAGATCGAGCCGACGAAGCCGTGCTCGACGCCATCAGCGAGCGAGCGGAGCCGGTTCTTGTTCGGGTTGTACTCGTTCCAGAAGCAGAGCTGATTGTAGCCCAGGTCGACGTCCGTGGTCAGGACGAGCACCATGAAGGCGTCGTCGTCATAGCCCTTCGCCGCGCGCAGGGCCTCGATCCACTCGTCGACGGTGCCGAGCGAGACCCCGTCGTAGTTGTCCTGGATGATCGTAACGACCAGGAGTGCGTCCTTGCGGAGGAAGCCGCCGTTGCACGCGTACTCGTCGTCAGGGTCGTTGATCGCGGGCTGGAGCGCGGCGGCCATTGCCTCGCCGGCGATGGGGCTGCCGTGCACGCCGACTTGCGCCATGCATGTGAACGTCTCGGCCAGGTCCTGCTGGCCGGGCATGGTGTAGCGTCGGCCACTGTCGAGGTCGCAGCGGCGATTCGCGGCGTGGAGGCCCGTGGGGAAGGTGACCCCGGACCCGACCTTCTTGTCGCAGACCGTGAACTTCGCGCCGCAGTAGGGTGGCTCGCCCTGCGGGTCACAGCTGTCCGTGCAGGTGGCGCAGTCGGCGATCGCCCAGCTCTCGTCGGTGTTGGCCGAGAGGATTTGGAAGTCAAACTCCGGGAGTTGGCTCTGGATCGCCGCCATGAAGCCGGGGAAGCTGGCGACGAGTTGCTCTTGCTTCCACTGCATCGTGCCCCCCGAGCTAACGACGAAGAGGAAGTCGATCTTACCCTCACAGCCGGCCGGCTGAGGCGGGTCGAAGTCGGGCATGCCCATGTCCCACACCATGCCGCCACTCGATCCTGTGCTCGTCGAGGATGATGACGATGCAGCCGCGGAAGTCGAGCTGTCTCCCGCTGGCCCGCTCGTCGACTGGGCGATGGAGGTCTCGGACTCGGCGGGCACGGTCGTGACCGCCGGCTGCGTCACGCCCCCGAAGCTCGCCGTGCCGCCCCCTCCGCTACATGCGCAGAGAGCACTCGTCAGGAGCAGGGCGAGGGATGCACGCATGGGAGCTAAGGCTAGCGAAAATGCTCGCGGATGTCACGGTCGGCTCGGCGAGTCGAGCCGACCAGCGTTCAGTCGTCGGGAGGCTTTGAAGTCACGCCGATCAGCGGCGGCGGCTGGCCCGCGGCGATGGGCATACACTTTGCTTTTGGACAGGAGTCTCTCGCTTGTGGCAAAGCACGGCCTCCTCAAAGGTCCAGCGACCACCATCCTGGCCCCGCATGAGGTATTCGAAGATGGGGGCGTACGACGCGGTGGCGGGCACATGCACTGCAAGCAGCTTCCCCATGAGCTCGGTCTTGCAGCCGAGCGCTTGGAGTTGTTCGTGGAGATCCATGACGTCGTTCGTATTGTAGACGATCACCCGCACCAAGCTGTTGCCCGACGGCTGGACGAGCGCACTGAAGAAGAGTTCACCGTCGACATCGGGTCGAGGAGCATGTGCGAGCCGGCGGTGACCTGCTGGCCGTGCACGCGGCCGCCGTGGTCGAGGTCGCGGCCCAGGGTCACGCCCGAGGGCAGCGTGATCGTGCGCCAGCGGGCGAGCGCGTCGTAATCGGCGTGTTCGATGAAGTGCTCGAGCGGACGCTCGAGGCCACGGGGCGAATAGTCGTGCCCCAAGGTGCTGCCGTCCGGGAAGATGTCGCGCAGGATGCGGTCCTGGGCGTCATAGACCTGGCCGGCGGTGAGCGTGATCGGGCCGTCGGCGGCGGTGAAGGTGCGCGTGGACGTGACGATGCGGCCACGGGCGTCGTGGGTGAAGTCGACGCGGCCGGCGTCATCGTCGACGCGGGCGAGCTGGCCGCGGGCAAACGGGCCCTCACCATCGTAGTGATGCCGGACCTCGCCGACCTGCGCGCCGGCGGGGCTCAAGGTGCGCTCGTGCAGCATGCGGCCGAGCGGGTCGAAGGCCCACGTGATGCGCGCACCGGTGGCATCGATGCGCTCGGTGACGCGGCCCGTTCGGTCGAAGCGCTGGCGCAGCGTGCCGGCGTCCGGCGAGTCGACCTGGGTCAGGCGGCCGGCGCCGTCGCGGGTGAAGGTTGTTGGGTGGCCCGCGGGGTCGATCGTCGCGGTGAGCCGGCCAGCGGCGTCGTGGGTGTAGCCGTGCGTGATCGTGCGGTCGGCGAGGAGTTGCTTGCGCGCGATGGTGCGGCCGAGGCCGTCCTGCTCGCTGCGTTCGGGCGTGTCCTGGTACGAGGGCGTCGGGTGCAAGTCCTCGTGATCGCGGCGCTCGGTCCACAGGGGGCCGTAGGTCGTGGCGGTCTCGCGGCCGTCCGCATCGCGGGTGAAGGTGACGCGACCGAGCGCATCGGCGTGGGTGATGCTGCGGGGCCAGGCGCTCGAGAGCTCTACGGTGGCGCCGGGCGCCAGCGCGCTCGCGGGGAGCGGTTGACCTTCCACGAGCTCGGCGACGGCGCCCGCGTCGCTGTAAATGCGGGCCTCGGCCAGGATCGCAGCTGTGCCGGTATCGTCTTGCGTGACGCGCAGGCTCGGGCGGCCGAGGCCGTCCAGGTGGGCGGCGACGAGGTCGACGTCCGGCTCGCCGCTGATGCGGCGCATTTCGGTGAGGATCGAGGGGCGCGGGGCGCTGCCATCGATGAAATAGCGGTGGCGAGTGGTCGGGAGCTCGGCGGTGTCGCCGGGGAGGATCTCGGCGACCAGGCGGCCGAGGCCGTCGTAGGTCGCGCGGGTCGTGGCGCCGCTCGGCGCCGTGATGGCGAGCGGATGGCCGATCCGCGCGTCCCACTCGGCCGTGGTGATCAATGCGTCGCCAGGCAGGAGTAGGCGCTCCTCCACGGGGAATAAACCGGCGGCGTCGAAGCGGCGCTCGAGTGTGCCGTCCTCGGCATCGCGGACGTGGGTGATGTTGCCGCGGGCATCGACCATCTGGCGCAGGGTGACGACCCAGGTCTCGCCCGCGATCCAGGTCTCGGTGCGCGCGACGACGCCGCGCGCGGCGAGCTGGCCGAGCGGGAGGCCCTGCTCGGGCTCGCCGTCGTAGTAGGTGCGCGTGGCGGTAAGCTGGGCGCCGTCCGCGTCCATCACGCGCTGCTCGGCGATGCGGTCGCGCGGGCCGTCGTCGCTGTTCGGTGAGGCGTAGACGTGGGTCGTGATCCGCTCGTCGCCGGGGAGGTCGGTGCCGGTCTGGCGATCGACGCGGCCAAAGGCGCGCTCTTCGAGCACGTTGGCCCAGGCGTCGTGATCCCACTCCGTCCGCACGCGCACCGCGGCGGACTCGGGGCCCGCCTCGAGGTGGTAGGTGTCGCTCGCGGTGCGGCGGACGGCGCGAACGCCCTTCGCGGGCGTATCAACCGCGAGCGTGTGGGCCTCGCGGACGAGTACACCGCGCGGGCTGCGGGTCTCGGCGGCGAGCAGCTGGAGACCGCGGGCCTCGTCGATCTGGCCGAGATCATAGCTGCGGGTGATGGTGGCGGCCTCGGTGTAGACGTCGCCGGTGGTCTCGTCGCGCAGTTCGGCGAAGCCGCGAAACTCCCCGCGGGCGGGGTCGTACCAGCCATCACGAAGCCGGCGGCGCAGCGTGCTCGACCATCCGGCGCCGTCATCCTCGCGGGTCTCGGTGAGCACGGGCATCGCCTCCGGCGGGGCGGTCGTCCAGGGGATGCCCGCGGCGGCGTCCTCGGCGGCGAGCTGCGCGGCCGGGCGATAGGTATGCTCGCGCGTGTAACCGAGGCCATTGTCAAAGCGCGCGAGCAGGCCGGGGCGCTCGGGGAACATGGACCACGCGCGCCAGGGCTGCGCGCCGTCGGTGTCGGCGCGTACGATGTCGAGGGTGCCGCTGCCGTCGATGTCGGTGACGAGGACGATCTCGTCGGCCTCGAGCGCGGGCCAGGCGACGCCGCCGGCCTCGGCGAAGCGGCCGTCTAACTGATTGATCCACAGACCGAGGTGATTCGCGCCGATACGCAGCAGATCCGCCGCGCCGTCGCCGTTGAGGTCGGCGAGCTCCCAGCGATCCGTCGGCGCCATCGACGGGGCGCCGGCCATGTCGGATGGGTCGTCGAAGAAGCCGAGGCCCGCGCCTGCGGCGACGAGCACGCGGCTGTCTTCCACGATCGTACGAACGAGATCGGGGATGCGGTCGCCGTTCATGTCCGCGAGCTGGACGCCGGGGTCACCCAGGCGCATCCCCGCGGGGGGCGGCGGGACGGCCTCGGCGGGCTCGTAGCCGGCCCCGTCGCGCAGCCGCAGCCAGATCCAGCCGTCCGCGTCGTCGTGGCGCAGGACATCGACGCGACCATCGCCGTTCATGTCGGCGAGTGCGACGCGGGGATCCGTCAGGTCGAAGCTCAGATCGAGCGCGATCGACTCGGCGACGCCGAAGGGCGTGGCGCCGCCGCCGATGAAGCGCCACAGCTCGCCCGGGGCCGGCTGCGAGAGCAGGTCTTGCACGCCGTCGCCGTTGAGGTCCGCGAAGCGGGTCGTCGGCACGAGGCTGACCGCGGGCGAGGCGAAGTCGGTCCAGGTCGCGGCGAGCCGTGCCGCGCCGATGTTCTTGCGATAACGCCATGCGCCGGGCTCGCCGTCGAGAAGATCGGGGAGCGCGTCGCCGTCGACGTCGACCCATGCGCGGCCCTCCGCGGTCGGATCGAGCGCGGGAGCGCCGGCCACGTCGCGCGCCGTGGGCATCGCGGCCTCGCCGGTATAGGTCATGCGCCAGGTCGGCAGCGCGGCCCCGTCCGCGGCGATAGTGGCAATGGCGGCGAGGCGGCTGCTCGGTGCCTCGATGCTGCGCGAGTACGTCAGGGACGTGGTGCGCACGTCCTCGCCAAGGGTCTCGGTGCGGACGCTTGCGAGGCGGTGCGCGAGCGCGATGCGCTGACCCGTCGCGTAACTGACGAGGACATCGGGGCGTGCCTCGTAGTCGAGGACAACGCGGGCCTGCCCATCGTTCCAGGTGATCGCGGACAGCAGCGGCGCGTCGCTACCGGCCAAGCGCGTGTATTGGAAGTCGATGCGGTTGCCGTGGACGTCGGTGATCGCGGACAGCTCGAGGCGCACAGGCCCGGCGTCGCCGACCAGGCGGGCTTCGTCCGTGAGGCCGAACAGATAGCCGGTGCCATCGGTCGCCAGGGCGGACATGGCACCGCTGGGCAGCGCGCGCACGACGATCGGCGCACCCTGTTCGATGCGCTGGCGGTAGATGCCGGGCGCCGTCTCGGTCAGCTCCTCGCCGTCCCCGAGGTGGCGCAGCTGCCAGACCTCGGGGCCTTCCGCGCGCGGGATGCCGGCGCGGGTCGAGCGTTCGATCGCCGGAAGGTCGAGCGACCACCCAAGGCCGAGCACGCCTGCGCCGCCGCCCGCGTGGTAGTGCAGCGCGAGCTGTGGGGCATGGCCGGCGCGGCCTGGCGGGACCTCGAGCGGGTAGCTCAGGGACGGCAGGCCGCTCGCGGGGCTGATCTCGTAGGCCCGTCCATAACCTTCGATCGACGCGGGGCCCTTCGGGATGTTGATGGCGGTGGCCAGCGTCGCGCTTGTGTCCGCGCGGGCCGTGGCAGCGGTCAGCATCAGGGCGAGCGGGAGGAGATAGGGCTGAACTCGGGGACGCATCGGGGACCTTTCGGGAGGGGTTTTAGGGACGTGTCGGGCTCGCACCTGCGCTCGCGGTCGCGCCCGCCGGCGCATCCGACAGGGGGGCGCCGACGCGCGTGCTCGGGCGCGTTCGAGTGGTTCACGACGCGCGTCGGCGAGCGGTGGCGGACGCAGCGATCCGCCCGCGCCACGCGACGTTTCAGGAGGCGTTGCGGGTGTGTGGTGGCCGCCGCGGCGCCGCGGCCCGTTCGATGCGGCCGACCATGGTCCGGGTCGACAGCGTGAGCATGTCGCCCGACGTGAATGCGACCTGCACGACGCCGTGGGGCCAGACCTGCACCATGAACACGCAGCTGCGGATCGTCCGGTCGGGGAGCGTGACGATGATCGTGGCGAGGCCGGGTCGCAGGGCGGAGGCAGGGATGATGTGGTGCGTGGGCATGGCGATCATCCGCAGCTCGGGGTGAAGGTGCCCTGCCCTGCCGGCCCGATCGTGCCGGCGCGATGATGCAAGCGCAGCACGACGTCGGAGATGTGCGCGAGGTCGAGGTCGAGGTTCGCAGGCGCCAGCTCGGGCGGCGGGATCGTGAGGGTCCACTGCTCGCCGTGCACGGGCCATGCGGCGTAGCCCCCGTTCGGGCCGGCGGTGCCCCAGTCGCCTACGCCGGCCTGGATCACGATCTGCTCGCGGTCAAAGCTGTACGGGACATACGTGGACCATTGCGGGAGCTCCGCGCCGTCGCAGCGGCGCACACCCGCGAGACCCTGGCGGGTCAGCATGACCTCGGCCTCCTTGTCGCCGAGGTAGTCGCCGACGAGCTTGACCTCGATCGTGTCGATCCGGTCGTCGCACAGGAGCGCCGAGAACTGCTTGCCCTCGAAGGCCGGGAGCGTGAAGGGCAATCCGACCCCGCCGTCCGCCTGGGCGTGCAGGGGGTCTTGGAGCAATGCGGCGAACTGCTCGGCCGGCGTCGCGGGGCTGCCGTCGACGTCAGGGATGTCGGCGGTGATGCCGAAGATGTCGCCGCGCAGGCTGACCTCGGTGACGTACGGCTGGCCGTGGCCGTGCTCGAGGCGGTAGTCCTCGGCGATGTTGTCGAGGCACGCCATGAGCGCGGCGAAGTCCTCGGGGGCGCGGGCCGTGGCGAGCTGGTCGCGTAGCGCGGGCAGCTCCTGGCTCAGCTCGTACTCGAGGGCGCGCAGCGCCAGGTACACCCGGCGGATCGTCCGCTCGCGCACCGGCAGCACGCGGGCCGCGGCGGCGAGGCGCGCGGTGAGGAAGTGCGGGCGGGTGCGCGCATTGTCTGGACTGTCCTCGACCATGAGGCCGACCACACGGGCCTTCTCCTGGGCGAGCGCGGCGACTTCCTGGTAGGCGCTCCACATCGCGGTCATGGCGGTGCTGCGCGCGAGCTGGGCCTCCTGGGTCTCGATCTGGAGGAGCAGGCCCTCGGCGCGCACGTTCTTGATGAGGGCGACCGACGAGGCGCGCTGGGCCTCGACGTCGCTGTTTCGGATCGCCTGATCGATCTCCGCGTTGATCGCCATGATCTCCTGGTCCTCGCCACGCTGGAGGTCATCGAGCGAATTTTGCAGACCGGCCTGCCCGAGCACGCTCTCGCACTGGTTGTCGGTCGATGTGGTGAGGCTGGCCTGCTTGGCCGCGCAGGTCTTCATGGCGAGCAGAAGGCCGATCGGATCCGGGGTCGGGACGCCGACGATCGAGGGCCCGGAGAACGCCTTGCTCGCGTACTCGGCGTGGCAGCTCTTGGTCAGCACGTTGGCCTCCGCGTCGGCGTTCTCCTGGATGCGGCTGCACTCGGCCATCGCCTCGGCCTGCACGAGCGCCGAGCGGTCCTCGCCGGACTTGTCCTTGACCTGGAAGATGCGGCCATGGGCGGCCTCGATCTCCGCGGACAGGCCGAGCTGGATCTCGAGGATCTTGGCGAAGCGCTCCTCCTCGACAGCGATCGCGTGCAGGTTGTTCTCGCTGGCCTGAGTCGCGTGACGGATGCGCAGGCCGGCGGCCTCGACGGCGGCCCGCAACTCCGCGATCTGGCCGCCGCCCTCGCCGCAGGTGGCGAGCGCGGGCGCGGTCTCGCCGGGCAGGCTGCCGCACAGAGCGCGCAGCTTGTGGTCGTACTCGGTCTCGATCTGCAGGGCCGTCGTGGCGAGCGTGTGGCTCTTCTGCGCGTAGTCGAGGGCCTTCTGCCAGGCGTCGCCGGCGACCTGCTCGAACTGCGCCACGTCGTCCTCCGCGAGCGCGTACACGACCTCGAAGTTGGTCCGGCTCTTGGCGATGTCGTCCGGGCCGAGCGCGAGCGGGACGTAGGCGGTGGGATAGCCGAAGGGGCTGGTGTCGGGTGCGAGCTCGTCGTGCGCGCTGCGGAGCGCCTCGAGGGCCTGGCCGAGCGCGTGCAGACCGATCGCGGCGGCGGGGTCGTCCTTGAGACGGAGATGCAACTCGGCGCCCGCGGCGTGCATGGCGATCGCAGCGAGGCGGACAGCAACGCGCACGTCATCGGGGTTTTGGCCGGCGCGGTGGGCCAGACGAGACCATGCAGCCGTGGCGCGTGCGTACGCGGCGATCAGGGCGAGCGGCGCGAGGTGGGCTCCGGCCGTGGAGACGGAGGCCTTGGTGTCCTCGAGCCAGGCGAGGCCCTTCGGATACGCGGGCGCCAGCATCGGGGCGAGTGCAGCGGCGAGACGCTCGCGGTCGTCGGCGAGGATGTCGAGCTCGCGCCCCAGGGCGTCGGGCGCGGGCTCGCCGACCTCGTCCCGGTACGCGAACACGGCGTCGACCTGGGCCTCGGTCGACAGCAGCGCGGCCGCGCGGGCCTCGTCGGCGGCGTACACCGCCGAGAGGCTCTGGAGCCCCACGCCCCATGGGCCGGGGGGCTGGACGCTGCCGCGGCGAAACAGCGCATTGCCGCAGCGCAGGGCGGCGATGTCGAGACAGGTGCGGCCATCGGCCCCGTAGACGGGGGACTGGGCGGCGCAGTCGTCCCAGGTCCATGGGCCCGTCGGCGGCGTCACCTTGCCGCCGCCATGCAGCGCGGCGAGCAGGTTGCCCAGGTTGTCGCCGGCCTCGCGGAGCGCGGCCCCGCAGGCCATCATGTCCTCCGGCGCGCAGCTCCCGTTTGCGCAGGCGTCGCATGCCGGTTCGGGCTCCGGCAGCGTCAGGGCGGTCCCGTAGACCGTGCCGAGGCCGTCGCACGCCTCGGGGTCGAGCCCCGCCGGGGCCAGCCACGTCGGCGCCACGGCGTCCTTGGGGAGAAAGTCGGGAGCGTGGACGAGGCCGGTCAGCGGGCCCTGGCGACGCAGCGTGAACGCGCCCTCGATCTGCACGGGCGTGCCGCGCAGGCCGGTGATCGTCTCGGTCACGGTGCCGTCCAGCCCGTCCGCCGTGCGCGTGCCGGTCAGCACGAGTACGCGGCCCAACTCGCGCGCGAGGGGGCTCTGGCGCCAGCTCTCGGCGGGCAGCCGGTCGCGCAGCGTCACGGCGATGTCGCCGGCGGGCGTCCAGGTCCCGGTCAGCGCGAGGGGCTGCGGCCACAGCAGGCTCGCATCGTTGTCGACGCGGCCGACGATCGTCCCGTCCGCCCGAAAGTCGAGATCGACGGTGAGCTCGCTGCTCCCGAGGCCAAAGCTCCCGGCGGCGAAGCTCACCGCGCCGCGGAAGTTGCCAGCTGTGGGCACCTCCTCGGTCTCGATCGACCACAGGGTGGCGCCGCCGCTGGTGATGATCTGAACCGGCAAGATGCGATCGACGGCGGTCAGCGCGGCGAGGTCGACATCCACAAGAAGCTCGACCTCCTCGCCGGGCTGGAGCTCCGCGGGCGTGGTGTCCAGCGTCAGGGCCGGACTGGCGGCCACGAGGCGGTACGCCAGCGGCGAGGCGCCGTTGTTGCGGAGAACGGTCTGGGCCTGGCGCTCTCCCGCCGCGAGTCGTGTGCGCTGCTCGGCCAGCGCGGGGGTGCCTGCGAGCACACGCGGTACCGCGTCCTCACCAGGCACGGCACAATGACCATGTGCATCGCAGACTTCGCCCGGATCGCATGCGTCGGCGTCCTCGCAGCCGGCCATGCAGATCCGCAGCGCACAAAAGTCGCCCTCACCGCAGTCGGCGTCGACCTGACACGGCGTACCGTTCGCGCCGGGCGCCTCGGGGGACCCCGGCTCGGGTACGTCGGATTCGGACTCGGGTTCGGGTTCGGGCGCAGGATCAGGCTCGGCTGTCGTCGGCGCATCCTGGACGACGTCATCGGGGGCACAGGCCAGCGACAACAACAAGGCCGACGCGGCGGCCCGGAACATGGGGGTTCGTTTCACGGCAAATTCCTCCTGTGGCGCTCGCACGAGCGCGTTGATGTCAGCGCTAGTTTTGACGACGACGATCGCCAACCATGCGCGCGCGAGTGCGGCGCAGACTGTGCTCAGCCGATGTGCTCGGCGTGAATGCTGCGGAAGGAGCTGTGCGTCGGCCCGTGCGCTCGGCCCCGCGGGGTATGTCTATACGGGCTGACCCACGAGGCGCAGCAACGGTGCTCGATCGTCTCGGGTGTCCGCTTCGCCGGCCCCAGTGCGCTCATGCCAGCGACGGGCGCGGCGCGTCAGTGCCTGGTCGGCCTGGCTCCGGGGTCGAGCGAAGATGTGCACGGCGCCGTTGCGCTCGAAGGTCCACACCTCACCGCGGCGGTGCAGCGCCTCCGCCAGCATCACCCCGAGGCCGCGGTCCACCCACGCCTCCGGTAGCCCCAGCTCGAGCAACAGCACGCGCCCGGCGTCGCCCATCGTGGCGAAGGCGCCGTGATAGCTGCCGCGGTGCCGGTACGCTGCCAGCACCTCGGGCAGCGGGGCCGTGTCCTTGAACGTGGCGCAGCGGTCACCCCGGAGGTTGATGCGCTCGTCGTTCAGATGGCGATGCTCCTCCGCGCCCGCCACGAGGGCCGCTTGCACGGCCTCGAAGACCTGACCGGGCCACACGGCATCGTCCAGCAGCACGCGTGCGACCTGGTCGTCGACCAGACGCTGCAGATTCTTAAGAAAACCCAGGGCCACCAGGCGGTGATCTCGGTCGATCTCCGCCCGGCGTGCCTCGCGTCGGCTCGTGTTCATGGGCGCCTTCCTCTCGCTTTGCGCAACTCGTGGTGGGGGGTGGCAGCGCTTCGTCACGGGCCAGCCGGGCACACGACGAGGCACCGTGCCCCGCAACGCGGGGCGTGGCTCTCTTAAAAGAAAGGTCAAGAAGCTCGGTTGAGGATGCGGGCGATCGGACCTTCGCGCAACCTATCCGATACCTTTCGGAAGTCATACGCGGTACAGCGCGTGTCCGCCAAACAAATTCCCGCCGCGAGCTGTTCAATTTCGCCCCCGGCGCCGGGTGGCATGCCGCGGAGCTTCGCCCTACCATCCAGGGCTGTGACAAGCCGCAAGGCCCCAAGCCGGCCGCCCAAGGCCGAAAAGCCCTTCGCCTCGACGGAGGAGCTGCTCGACATCATCAAGATGAGCCGACGGACCCTCTACGAGTGGGTCCAGCGCAGCCTGCTCCCGATCCCGCGAACGATGTCCGACGGCAACGGCGTCTGGTCGCGCTGGCCCCGGACCGCGATCGACCACGCGCGCTTCATCGTCGAGCAGCGCGAGCTCGGCTACGCCTTCGACGAGATCCGGCCGATGCTGCACGCCCGGTGGGGCTCCGCGGACAAGATGCCGCTCGAGGAGGTCGAGGCCAGGGAGGCGAAGATCAAGGCGGCCAAGTCGAAAGCCCGGGGATAGCCTTCCTGAAGGGCTCTCGATGTCCGGGCCCCGGCGGCGGTGGCATCGCCGGTGCGCGGGGCGGGCATCGTCCATCTGGCGCCGCTGCGCACGATCTTCTACGTTACCAGCGTGCTTGAGCGCCCGCGGGACCACATCACGACCGAGGAGCTTCTGGCCGTCACCCGGTCGACCCGCGATACGCTCTATGCGTGGGTCGCCCAGAAGCTCCTGCCCCGGCCGTGGCTCACCGCCGGGACCGACGATCGCCGGCTCGTCGCGGCCTGGGCACCCGAGACCCTCGAGCGCGTGCGCTTCATCGTCGCCCAGCAGCGCAAGGGCCTCATGGTGGACGAGATCGCCGCCCGCGTGGAAGAGCGCTGGCCCCGGCGGCGGCCCGTATAGGGTCGGCGATCCATCTCGGCCGCCCCCATGCTGCACCCATCGGTGATCATGACCTCCACGCTCGACAAATCCTCTCAGCGAGCCGGGCTCATCGTCGGCCTCGTCCTGTACGTTGCCGCCTGCGCGCACGGCCCTGTCACCCCTTCCGCGCCACGGATCCCGATCGCCGTCGCCCCGATCGGCTTCGGTCCCGAGAACGGCCTGACCCCGGAGGAGCAGGCCGAGTGCGAGCTCGGCAAGCAGCTGGCCGAGGAACTGCACGACGAGGTCGGGCAGTCCTTCGCGTTCAGCGGCATCGTCGACCCCCGCGGCGTACCAGGCCTCGTCCTGAACATGCGCTTCGCGCGGGTCGAGGGGATCAGCGGCCGGGGCTCCAAGCGCATCGTGCTCGAGGGCCAGCTCGTCAAAGATGGCCAGGTGGTCGCCCACTTCACTTCAATGCGGGGGGCGTTCGGCAACTACAGCCGCGGCTTCACAACCACCTGCAGCATCATGGAGGACGTGGTCGAGGAGCTCGCCGAGGACGTGGGCGAGTGGCTGTACAGGCCGACGATGAACGCCAAACTCGGCGACCTGAGCGGTCAATGACCGGCAGAGCGTTGTTCGGTTGCTGTTGCAACGACTTGAACGACGTTACCTCGGGACGATGGATGGTGCATTGACGCCCGGCGCGCGGATGCGCTAAATGTCCGATCATGTCTCCTGGCCCGCGCTGCGCACTGGTGTTGACCTCGACCCTGGCTTTCGCTCTGGCCGGGGCGCCACCCGTCTGGGCGGCAGAGCCGTCCCCGCCAGCCCCGACGCCAGTGGACGCCGAGGCCGGCGTGCCGGAAGCACCCGCGCCCGCTGCGGACCCGGAGCCAGCAACGGCGGTACCGGAGCCAGCAGCGGCGGTCTCGGAGCCTTCCGGTTCGGCGATCGTGCCCAGCATATCGCCGACAGCCCCGGCGCCCTTGGCCGCGAACACGGGGTCAGACAATGGAGCGACTTGCAGGAGCCCGGAGTTTCGCCGCACGCCCGGGTGCGCTCCCTATCGAAAATGGTCGGCGATCAGCTCGGTCGGCTGGCCGACGATGATTGTCGGCTGGGCATTCGCGGCCAGCATCAGCGGCGCGGCGCTCCAGCGGGACAACAAGCTTGGCGCACTCGGGCTCATTCCTGTCGTTGGAGCGCCTATCTCTGCGATTGCTGGCGATTGGACGCTCGGGGCCCGGATCGGACTGGGCGTGACTGGTGCGTTCCAGATCACCGGCCTCGTGCTCGGCATCGTGGGAGCGGTCAAAGCCCGCCGTTCAGCGACTCCACGAGTCAGCGCGAGCTCATTGGGGCTGATGGTGCGGTTTTAGCGCGAGGCGGCCAGCGGTCGGTTGGATGCGACGCCGCAGGAGATCGGCGTCGGGCTTCGACGGCCCACGCTCGGACTCGGCGAGGAAGGGCGAGGACCCCGACGCCCCCGAGGCCGCTGGCCCACCAGTATCCACCCTACCCGCCCCGCTATCCTCGACCTCGCCCGACACCACCACACCGGCCATCCGGCCAGAAGGTGTGGATGGGTCTGGGGCTGACCTGGATGACCGGCCTCGCCGCGTTGCCGGCGACTTCATCGGCTGCGTGCTCTGTTGAGCTCGCTCGCCTTTCGCCCCAAGCCTACGTTTCTTCATGAGTTCGCTCTCCGTCCACAGCCCATCAGTCCCCAAGACTCACGGGCTTCGACCGGTATCGTGAAGAGCTGGTGGAGACACTTCAACCCGCGCGCGATGGCCAGTGATCGCCCGGTCGGGCAGACGGCACTGGTTGGGACCATGACCACGGCCTCTGAACTTCTCGACGCCCTCGCCGATTCCGCCCTTGACCGGCGCCTGGTTTTGTACGAGAAGGCCAACCCGGCAGTCACCGCGGAGGAGCTTCGCGGCCTCGCAAAGGGGCTCGCGGTCATGGGCTGGCTCACCCTTCGCCTCGAGGCAGGCCCCCCCGGTCGGTCGTTGCCGTCCGTCGGCGATGCAGGTCTTCACCTGCGGACAGAGAGCGCCACGCTGGCCGACGCGGCAGCGATCTGGTTGCACCCGGGCGGGGCGGCGACCGATGAACCGACGCTGCTTCGACATCTCGCGCGCTACCTCGAGCTCGCCTGCCAGGCCGGCGCTGGCGCCTCGCGCGATTTGCTGATGCTCTACTTCGCGCTGCTCGCCACACGGGCAGGTGCGGTCGCCGAGGCTCGCCTGCAGCTCGAGGCCCTGAGACCGTTTGCCGGCGACACCGACGCATGGCAGCGGGCCAATGACTTGCTCGAACCGTTGGCAACAGACCCGGTGTTACGCGAAGCGCCGTGGGTTCGCGTCGCGGCGGCATCCATGTGGGCGAGCCTCGACATCCCTGCTGCGGCAGCGATCGAGCCGTCGTTCGACGATCTGTTGCAGGCGGCGAGCACCTCACCACCGGTGCCTGTGTTGCAGCAGCTCCTGGCGATCGACCATCCGCTGGGTCGCGCGCTCGGCAACCTTCTCACGCATCTTCGCGACCGTGGGATCCGCGAGCAACTCGCCGAGGATCCGACAGTCCTGATGATCGTCCGTGCGGCCTGGACGAAAGCAGAGCGTTGTGACCCGGGGCTGCCGATCCCGCCGGGTTTGCGCACGTGGGCGCTCGCAGTTGGCCGCGCTGGCGATCTGGCCGCGACGCGGCTCGCCGGGTGGCTGCTGCACGACGCCGGCCAGCTCACGGCGGAAGAGATGGCCTCCATGGCGGCGCTGGCCGTGCGTGCATCCGACCTCGAGTTCCTGGCAAAGCATGCGCGTGACGGCGATCAACGCATGTACTGGCTCGACCTGTACCGATCTCTCAACGGCCTCCCGGGTGCGCTGGCCGATGCAGTGCTGGCGACTTGCGTTCGTCGTGCCCCGCAGGAGGCCGAGGTTGAGCTCTGTGTGCAGGAACGCGACGTACTCGCCGCCGCCGTTCCGACAATGGGCCAACATACGCGGGAGATGGTCGAGGCGTTGCTACACATACTGCAGATGACGGTCGACGATCGGGCTGCTGCCGAGCTGGTGTGGCCGCGTTTTCTCGCCATCGCCGCGACCTTTGATCCCACTCATGGGAGTCCGCCCAAACCCGTCGAACCACTGACGATCGGGCTCCTCGAGCTGGCCGCCGAACGGACGCGAGTGATGTCGCCGCGCCAGGCGTTGCGTGTCGCGCTGCTTCTCGTCCATTGGCTCCCCGGACAGGGTCATCCGCTCTTTGAGCGGGTGTTCGCCGAGCAAGCCGTCCATGCGATCGTCGCCGCCGAGGAGGTGAACCTGCTTCCGCGAGCGGCGAGCCTCATCGACTGGTTGCTGGTGCACGGTGGCGTCCGGCATACGCTCGCGGAATTGCGGTACTACCAGGTCAAGATCGCAATGCCGGAACTGCTGCGGGCGCCGAAGGCACGCCTCAAAGCGCTCCGCGTGCTTGACGATGTGGTCCGCTCGGCGCGAGGTACCGGGTCCGGCTGGTGCGAGGTCAAGGCGAGCTGCCTGTGGATCACGATCAGTCTCCTCGACCTCCCCGTGGGGCCCGCGCGCGCTGTGGCCCTGGCGAACGCGACTGCTGTTCTCGACGCCGCGGAGTCTGCTGCGCTCGCGTGGGAGATGCTGCCGGAGCTGTGCTCGGAGCGCGCTCGGATATTGACTCTTGGCGGTGACGTGGAAGGAGGCGTCGAAGCCTGGCGTCGCGCAATCGCACACACGGAGCCGGACCGCCACCTGTCCTTTCGGGCTGACCTGCTCGGCAACCTCGCTCAGTCGCTCCTGTTCAGCCATCGTCCTGGCAACCTCGACGAGGCGGAAGCGGCCGCCCGGGAGGCGCTGGCGTGCCTACCGCCCGATAGCGGGGCCAGCACGACAGCGTTCACTCGCGGCATCCTCGGTCACGTGCTTGCCCTGCATCGCAAGGAGACGCTCGACGAAGCCATCGTGCTCCTCGAGGACACGCTTCGCGTGCCGTTGCAGCGTCTAGGCTTGACGCACCCGGCGACGCTGCGTCTCGCGTTGGTGCTGGCTTACAAACGCAAACAGCAGCTCGCCGTGGCGCGGCACCACTTGGACGTCGTGCTGGCGGAGCACGCAGACCTCGAAGACGTGGTCATGCTCCTCGACGCGGCCGGACGGGCTACCGAGCTCGACACCGTCGATGGCCAGGATTCTGCACGGGCCCTGGTCGAGCGGCTCTGGCGGCGGCATATCGACTCGCCGTGGCAGCCCATCCTCGAGCTGCTGCGAACGCTGGCGACCGATCTCAGACCCGCAGCCCCCCTGGCCCACGCCTACATCGTCGGCGAGTTGCCGCACCACCCGGTCGTTGACTCGCTACTACGCCAGGCGATCGACCGCCAGGTCGAGGTGCTGCCGCGCTCGTTGCTCGCGGCATGCCTCGAGCGTGGTTTCGTCGGACCCGAGCACCTCCACCTGCGCGGCAAGATCTACATCGCGCTCCGTCAGACTCAGGAGTTGCGCGACGAATTTGAGCGGCTTCTCGCAGGTCCACAGACCGAGGCCGATCGAGCGACCTGCCTCGCATTCGTCTGCGCGACGCTGCGGCGGCGAGACCCCCGTCGTCGAGCCGCGCTCGACGAGCTTGAGACCCTCGTGCTCCAAACGGGTCAGTCACATCTCCGGGCGCACCTCGCCTCCATCCTGCTCGACGACTACCCAAACGATCCCTCGGTCCTTCGCCGGGCCGCTGGACACGCGGAGGCTGCATGCCGCGCCGACCCCGAGGATGATGCGCTGTGGCAGCTCCAGGCGAGCATCCGCGCGGCGCAGATGACCGCGCACGGGGTCGAGTCGTCCCTTCGCGCAGTCGAGATCGCCGCGTGGTTCGCCCAGGAAATTCCGCTGCCGCGTCGTGAAGTGGACGCGATGCGGGTGGCGATGGTTCGCCAGCTCCTGTACGCCGGTCCTCTGACGCACCCTGCCGCGCTCGACCTGGCGGACACGTTGATCGCCAGGATCGCCAGTGGCGAGGCTGATGAGCTTTTGCGGCGGCTCGTCTGGATCCGCCGTCAGCGCGGCGCCTCGGATGGCTCATCGCCGGTGACAGGTGCGAGATCTACGTTCGGCCCTCTCGATGAGGCACCTGCCTGGCTCATCGATCTGGTCGTCGATCGGCCCCCCACAGTTCCTCACGTGTTCCAACCGGACGACGGTCCTCATGTGATCCGGGCAGCCCTCGTCCGATCCGACCGTGCGAGCGACCTACTGAGCTGGGTGGTCGAACAGGCGGGCGACGCGCTGCCGGAACTGGTCCCCCAAATCGCCTCGGTCCCCACACTCGGCAGGCGCGATGCGGTCGGGCCGCGCTTGCTCGCGCTGCTCGCCGAGTTGCTTCAAACACGGCCGTCGTTCGAGCTGCGTAAGCTGGAGGTGCTGTTGCTGCAAAGCTCCCAGGTGTGGGGCGATGGGACGCCCTACGAGCAGAGCGCGAGCGCTCTCCTCGCCAGCGCAGAGACGCCGGCGCAGACCGCCGAGGCGCTGTTCTTCAAAGGGGTGGAGCGCCTCGAAGCCCACCAGGTCACCCAGGCAGGCGCGACGATCCAGGCCGCACGCGAGCACCTCACAGCAGCCGGCGCGATCGCTGCGTCGCACGGCGTCTCACGCTTCGTTCATTTTTCCATCCTCGTCTCCAGCGGGAATGCAGCGCGCCGCGGAGAGGACGCGGACCCCGGCAAAGCGCTCGCGTTCTACGAGGAGGCCGCCCGTATCGGCGCCGACTCGGAACACGAGGAAGCGCGGCTCGCCAAGGTACGAGCGGACGCCATGGTCGAGCGCGGCACGGACGTGGATGTCCGTGAAGCACTCGGATTGCTCGAGCATGCCCTGCGCATCCGCGACTCCGGCTGGTTGCGCGCCGAGACCTTGCTCAGCGCGCACAGGGCCGAGCTCGCCTGTAAAGATCGGCCTCCGCTCGAGCGGACACGGCGTGCGTTAGCCAGACTCGAGGAGGCAGTCGAACACGATGATGGCACGCTCGTTGAACCGCTGCTCCAGCTGCGGCTGCGACTGCTGGACCGATTGCTCAACCTTTCGCCGTCCGATGTCGCAGCACGCCGTCGCCTCGAGGATCTCGCGGCACAACATCCAGAGGTGGCCCGGATCGTCCATATCATCCTTTTGCGTCATCAGTTTCCGAGCGGGGTGTCCTTGGACCATCCCGTGGCAGTCGAACTCGCCCAATATACGTTCGGAATCAATGCGCAGATGCGGCACAGCCTCGGCGAGTTGGCAGCGGACGGGCCTTCGCCCGTCGAGTGGGCGCGCGATCAGCTCGAGTGCTTGGCGCCCGCGATCGCCGACGAGGGGCGGCCTGGCCTCCTCGCTGCGCGCGCCCTTCTCTGCGCGTACCTCTGTGAGACGGGAGACGTCGACCCCGGCACGGCGCGCGCAGCGGCGGAAGCCGCCGCCACCGCGGCCTCGACCATCACCGAGGCGTGGGTGCAGGCATTCATCCTCGGTGAGCTCAGTCGGGCGTTCGCGCCAGACAGCAACTGGGCGCACCCATTCCACGATTTTCGGCGGGCGGCCGAGCTGTGCGAGCGCGGATTGGCTCTCGATGGGCTGCCTGATGCGACGAAGCTCGACCTGCTCGGCTACCTCGCCCGTGCGACCCGCTACCGGACGGACGGCGACATCCACGCGCATCTGGTTCGCGCCGAGGAACTCTACGAACACGTTCTGGCGATGCACCAGGCAGCGGGTCAGGAGCTCGAAGCGAGCCGCACCCGGGCCAACCTCGCCGAGCTTCGTGCGGCGCTGCAGCGTGGTGGTGAATCGACCGCGCGGCGCAGCGAGATCGACGCTCTGCGCTCGGCCATCTTGGCGGCCGGTGAGGGCGGACTGGCGATCGACCGCGCCGGGCTGGCGCGCGAGCTGACGCAGCTCGGAAGCTCGACGCCAGGGGACGCGGGTACGGCATTGCTGCGGGAAGGTGAGACACACTTCGCGGCGCTGCCCTGGGATCGGATGAACCCGGGTCTGGTCGAATCCTCAGCCAACTATCGGACGATCTGCCTCGCCGAACTTGCTGTGCGCGAAGGGGACGTCCAGCGAGGGCTCGGTCTCTGGCGCACGCGCCTCGACGGATGCGACCGGGCCCGGGCGCCGGCTGCCTGGGCAATGGCTGCCCACAACCTCGCCGACTTGCTCCTCCGGGTCGGTGGACCTGTAGGGGTACGCGAGGCTTTCGTGCTGTGCACGGCGGCCCTGGCGATCCGCACGCCGGAGTCCATCCTGCTTCATCACTGGGAGACCGCGTTTCAGCTCGGTCAAACCGCGGCCGCCCTCCTCGACGCCGGCAACGTCCGGCGTGAGGTCGTAGAGACCGCGCTGGCGGCTCTGGACAGCGGACTGGCGGCTGCAACGGCTTTGGGTGGAGGCGATCGTCGTTTCCGAACCGGGATCAGCCTGCTGCGGATCAGTCTTCATACGCCCGGTGCGGCCCGGCTCGAGTCGCTCGCAGTCAAGGCCTGGGGCCATATCAACGCAGGCCGTGTGGCGCTCATCGCGGATGGCGACGCGGCCCGGCTCGAGAGCGACGCGGCGCTGGCTGTGGCGGAAGTGTTGGCTGACCGACTTGCCGAGCGTGGCGTCGTCGGCATCGCCGAGGGCTGCACATTCGTCCTCGGCGGGGAGGATGCGGCCCGCGTGCTGCCCTGGATGGTGCGCGCCGCAGGCTGCGCCCAGCGCCGGCTCACAGCCCGTATGTACCGCCCGGACGCGGTACCTCATGCCATATGGGTGGCCTGGCTGACCGCGGTACACGGGGGGTTGGCCGGAGACATCGCGCGCGCGCTCGAGCGGGTCCAGGTACATGCTCCCGAGTTTCTCGGTGGTGAACCGGATCTGGACGGGCTCACCCAGTGGTTGGGGAGCCACCCACATTCGGCCGCAATCGTCGTCCTGCGCGTGCATGCGGGCTATCTGGCCGCGGTGCTCGACTGGCACGACGGCCTGCGGGTCCGCGTGGCCCGGCTGTCCGCGCCGCCACCACCGTGCGATGAGGCCGCGCTGGCGCGAAACATCAACCTCACAGGTTACAGCGACATGTACATTCAGACGGGCCGCTGGGCCGACGAGCATGTCACGGGTCCGTTGCGCCGTCTCGCTCCGGAGCGGCTGCGACACCTCCTGTGGCTCCCCGCTGGGCCGCTGCGGATGCTGAGTCCCATGCACCTCTGGCCCGGCGTGGCCGTCAGCCTAGCGGTGGATCCTTTCCTGCGCGCGTGGCCGCAGCCACTGCAATCCCGCGTGGCAATGGTGGTGGCGGACACCGCGTCGACGATCCCGGGCGTCGTGTCATTGACGACCACACTGGCCACCCTGGCCGCGGAGATCGGCCCCACGCGCGTGAGGCTGAGCCGTGGTGCACTCTGGGGCAGTCACCTTGCGACGAAGGTACCGGGCATGGTCGACGGCCCGGCCGATGCGAACGGGTTGCTGTGCGAGGTGGCCGAGGCCGAGGTCGTCGTGCTCATGTGTCATGGTCGCGCCGGCGGACCCGACGATGCCGAGCTAGAGGTGACCACCGTCGATGGCAGCCCGGAGACCCTGACCATCCAGGCGATAGCCGCCAACCCGCGGCGGGTCAAAGGACAGACCTTCATCCTCCTGTCCTGCGAGACAGGCCGGACGGGCACCTGGATCCATCAAGCCGGCGGACTGGCCGGCGCGCTGCTCGCTTGCGGCGCCCGCTACGTGCTGGCGCCCCTGTGGCCAGTCCAGGTGCATGTCGCGTGCGAGGTCGGCGCTGCTGCCCTGAGGGCCCTCGCTGCAGGTCGCGATCTCGCTGAACTACTCGCCGCGCCCGGGCGGGAAAGGTCCGCTGCGGATGACATCTCGCGGGTTGCATTCGTGCTGTGGATGGCCTGAGAGGTCGCTAGCACGCGATGGGCTCCGATGATGCGGCGGCCCCCTCGCCGGTCGTGAACGTGAAACGCAGGGTGTACTCGCCGCAGTGTTGCGGGGGCACCGGGTCGCGGCCACCGCGAAGCACGTAGAGCCGGATCTCCACCATCGTCGCCATCCCAGGGGGTAAAGCGATCGGTGGGTCGGCCTGGAACGCTACCGAACCGCCGGTCTCTGGGACGGCGACGTCCCAGCGCGCGGCGGGTTCGAGCGGGCGTCCCATCGTAAATACGGCCCGAGAACGTATGCACGTCGCGTCGAGCCCCACCCTTATCAGCGTCGCCCAGCCGGGTGACTCGTTCTTCAGCGTGAAGCGCAGAACGGGCAACGGAACGCCGTCGGTGCTCATACGAGGGTGGATATCCAGCAGCACCAGCCCGCCCTCTGAACGCCGCTCGTCAGGGCGAAGGAACGCAGGCGCGGTCGGCAGAGCCCGCCACGGTGGCGCGCCTGCTGGCCGGTCCGCGTCACCACGCGGGAGGTACGCCACGCGAACGGTATCAATCTCTGCCCTGCGCTTCGCCCGCACCCTCGTGAGCTCGTCGAACCACGCGGTGTCGATGAGGCCACGCCTCTCGGCGGCCTCCACGAACCAGGCGGCCTGTCCCGCCGGCGGCTTCATCGCGGGCCATTCATGGCGCAGCTGCTCGCCCTCAAGCGTGCCCAGGATGAACAGCTTGAGCTCCTCGGCACTGAAGAGCTTGCACAGGAGCTCGGCCAGTCTGGCTGCGGTAGTTGGCTGCATCAGCTCCGGTCGGAGTATCACTGCCCGCGAAGCGCGCTGCAACGTGGGGGTCCGCGCTCGCGCCCAGGCCGACCGGGAGCCAAGCGTCGGGTCTGTCTGAACCAGAGCAACGAACGGAATCGCGCCCGGAACCGCTAGATTTTTTCGGCCGCCGGCCGCATAGGGTCTTCATGGCCGAGGAATTTTCCAGTATTCCGGTAGGTACCCATGCTCCAGCGTGAGACCCCCACGTCGCAGCAAGGCCGGCGTTACCGTCCCCCGGGGCGCGAGACGACGGTTCCGTGGTCTGCGGGCGGCGCCGAGTTGCCATCGCAACTCTCGCTGGTGGGAGATCTGAATCTATTTGTCGCCGGGGACCTCGAGCTCCTGGGTTGTCGACGGGTCTCAGTCATCGGTGCGCGCGATGCCTCCGAGGCTGGGCTCCGGCGCGCTGCCAAGCTGGCGCGCACCCTTGCTTCCGCCGGCGTTGTCGTCGTCGCAGGCCTGGCGCGTGGCATCGACAGGGCCGCTCACGAGGCGGCGATCTCCGCCGGCGGACGGACGATCGCAGTGATCGGAACTCCGCTTGATCGCTGCTATCCGGCCGAGCACGCGACGCTCCAGGAAGCGGTCTATCGTGAACATCTTCTTGTATCGCAGTTCCCGAGTGGCGCACCCGTGCGGGCCGCGAACTTCCCGAAGCGAAATCGCGTCATGGCGATGCTCTCCGACGCCTCTGTCATCGTCGAGGCTGGCGACTCCAGCGGAAGCCTGTCCCAGGCGGCCGAGACTCAGCGCCTTGGTAAGCCGGTCTTCTTGATGCGGAGTCTGGTGGAGAATAGTGCGTTGAGCTGGCCGGCAGCGTTCCTGCGAAAGGGCGCCATCGTGCTGGACGACGCGCGACAGGTTTTGGAGGCGTTGGGTCATGGAAGAGGCGCGATCTTATGAGATGAATGGCTATAGTGTCTGGCCTTACACAAACGAGCATAGTAAGGAGCCGTTTCACATACTGGAGCGGAGTCGCCAATTTGTCTATTCTTTCAAAAATGGGCGTCCATATCGCTACGAAGAGAAGAGCCTGGACTTCGACGCAATCGTCGAGAGTCTTCTCGTGAAGGCGCGAGCCTGCCCAGCCTTTGACGAAGCCTCTTTGCTCGTCCCCATCCCGCGCTCCGGGATGTCAGAGCGCTCATTCGTCCGGGATGCAGAGGTGTACCCCTGCCGGGTACTGGCCCAGAGGCTCGCCGACGCTCTACCCGGCGGCCATCGAGTCGTGGAGAGCTTCACGCGCTGTTTGCCCTTGCCACCTTCCAGCCTCGCTGGACGACGTCCCTCGTTGGCAGAGCACATGAACTCCCTCTCGATCGATTTACACGGCATAGATGCCCGGCCGATCGTCTTGATCGACGATCTTTTGACGAAAGGGACGCAGTCTATGGCCTGCCTGGTCAAGCTACGCCGATCAGGGTTCGCACGCCGTATCAGCGGATTCTATGTCAGCCAGACCGTCCATTGGGGGCCCTCGATCCTTCAACAGCAGCCCTACTTGCTCCACCGCATCGAGTATCGTTCAGGCAATGAGTACCCGCGCCGTTCCGAGTCCTCGGCCTGGAGAGACTGCCCAAATCAGGGCTTTAGCGGGCTGGACGATCGCGGGTAGGCCTCGCTACCCCGCCCCCCGACGCGACGGCATGAGCGCGATCACGGTCTCGATCGCGCTCATGCCCGCCGGTCTCACGGCCACCGTCGAGAAGGCCGCAGGCATGCTGCACTCCCAGTATCGCGCCGACCATGATACCGCCAACGCCGTCGCCTACGGCACCGTCTTCGCGGTCTGCCGCAAGCACGCGCGCCAGGCCGTCACCGTCGACCTCGACGCATACTTCCAGAGGTCCGTGAAGAACAACTACTGCAAGGGCCACGGGCGCAACCCGCTGGCCCGGTGCAGCTCGTTCGACACCCTCGACGCCCGCTGGGACGTCGGCCTCCCCTTAGCCCCCGCCGACCAGCTCGACGCGGTCATCGACCTCCGGGCCCGCATGTGCCGTCTCGACGAGCAGGACCGCGACATCGTCCTGCAAATCTCGCAGCCTGACGAGATCCGGGCCCGCGGCCTGCGGCTCAAGCTCAACACCGTCGTCACCGCCCTGAACTGGCGCGAGGACATGTCCGAGTTCGTGCGCCGGGTCGCGCCCGAGCGCTGGAAGGTGTTCCAGGTGCTGCCCATCGGCGGCCAGAACGACGGCGCCGTCGACGACCTGCTGATCGACGCCGCCCAGTTCCGGGCCTTCGTCGACCGCCACGTCCCGCTCGCCAACAACCTCGCCCCGATCGCCGAGGGCAGGGCGCGATGACCGCGTCCTACGCGATGATCGACCCGCTCGGCCGCCTCTTCGACAACAGCGCCGGCCACCACACCTACAGCGCCCCGATCCACGAGGTCGGCGTCGCCCGTGCCCTCCGCCAGATCCGCTTTTCCCTCACCCGCCTGGTCGCCCGCGGGGGGAAATACGCGTGGTCAGCCGGCCGCCACGGGTCGTCGTCTTCGGCGGCGACATTCGCAAGCTCGCCCGCGACATCGCCGGCCTCGAGGACCTCGAGCTGTTCGGCAGCACCGGCCAGACCGGTCAGGGCGAGCTCCGGCGCGTGAGCGCTGCCCTGCGTGCCGGCGCGGTCCAGCAGGTCTGCCTCGTGATCCGCTGGGCCGGGCACGGCGAGATCGACGCGATCCGCAAGCTTTGCCGCGCCCTCGGCGTGGCCTGCCGCAGCTTCCACAGCATCGGCGTTGTCCGCCGCTGGCTGCGCGGCGACTTCACGTTTACGCCGTGAAGAGCACCCCAGACGGCACAGGGCCGCACTGGATGAGAATCTGCAGCCCGGGACACCGATGAATCGTCAGCGGCCACGCCCGCCGGGAACCGCCGCCCGATCCAAGTCCGGGCGGCTGCGAGCCTCGTCCTTAACAACGGCGTTCACAGCCCGGCCACATCTTCAGCACCGCGGTTCCCGATCGCCATCGGGTCCATCTGCTTCGGCCTCGAGAACTCGAGCTCGGGACGGCGTTCCGCTCCGCCGACATCGTAACCCGACCCTCGATACCTGAGTTCGTGCGCTCCCTGGACCGCTTGACCCGGCGAGCAGAGTGGTCGAAGCTACCCCCAAGAGCCTATGATCGAGTATCGCTAATCCCCCAAGGCGGCGCTGTACCCCGTCATCGTAGGCCCACTCCGCTCCAACCTCCTCGCGTCCCCCACTCTCCGTTGTGAATCCGCTCTATTCTTCGGCCTCCCATATGCGCTTGCTCGACCACCTGGTTCAACGAATGTACGGCGCCTTGACCGCGGGCCCGGCGCTTAATTGCCGGCCACACCGCAGTCGCCAACGAATCGACCTCGACCTCGTGGCACGGCTCGACGGGGCCACGCCCGCATCGATCCTTTCAAGTCTATTGGGCAGTCATCCGCGCCTGACGATCGACGCCGCTCGAACTCCGGGCTCGAATGAGATGTCACAGGCCTCTCAAGGCCCGCAGGCCACGCTCAAGAAGCTGCGTGTCATCGAGGAGGACGCCCGCACTTACGAGCAAGACGTCGGCACCCAAGTCCTGCAGCTCGGGTTCCCGCTACTTCATATCGCTCCACGCGCGCAGTCCGACGGACGGGGGCGCAGCGAGAAGCGAGTGCTGGCTCCGATCGCCTTTATTCCACTGACGATGCGGGTCCGAAGCGGGCGAAACCCCGGCCTGGACCTCGCCTGCGCCGAGTCCGGAGTCGATCGTGTGGTCCCCAATTGGGCCCTGCTGGCTTGGCTGAGCCAACAGATCGGCCGCAAGCTCGTCCCGACCTTCGATGACCCCGACGGCTCCGCCCCCTGGGAGGAGATTCAGGCTCTCGAGCAGCTCGTACGCGAAGCGCTCAAAATTCGCGGCGACGCCGTCGTCGAGCCACAAATGGCGCTGCGCCCGACCCCGAAGCTCGAGGACACCGATGGCATTGGCATCCTTGCATGTGGCGTCCTCGGACTGTTCCCGCTCGCCAACCAGGCATTGTTGCAGGATCTCGAGGCGATGGCCGCGGGGGAGGTCGAGCTCGCGGGGCCAGTCGAGAGCTTCACCCGCGTCGACGCGGCGCCAGGCGTTGCGCTCGCGATCCAGCCCGAGCCGCGGCCCCGAGTCCGAAACCTCGCGCGTGAGCGCCTCATCAGTCAGGCAGACCCATGTCAGGCGCGCGCTGTGGAGCTCGCCCGCAGCTGCCGCGGCCTGGTCGTACACGGCCCCCCGGGCACGGGGAAATCGCAGACGATCACCAATATCATCGGCAATCACCTGGCGCACGGCCAGCGCGTCCTTGTGGTCTGTGACAAGCGCACCGCGCTGGACGTGGTCCATCACCGGCTGCGTCACAGCGGCCTCGATAACCTCTGCGCACTCATCCACGATCCGCAGCATGATCAGCGTGATCTCTACAAGAGCATACGTGAGCAACTCGATTCACTCGCGGACATGCGGACCAACCCGCGCGCCGATACAGAGCTCGCAGCTCTGGATCGTGAGATGCTCGCGCTTTATGAACCATTGAGCCGCCATGCGAGCGCGCTGTGCGACCCACCGAGCGCGGTGGGATTGTCCTTTCATACGCTGTGCGGCCAGTGGCTCGCGCTGATGTCGCAGCTCGGCGAGCCTGGAGATCCAATCGCCGGCGTCGATTTCGCTGAGTTGCTCCCCGCCGAGATACACGTGCGCGAGGCGCTCGAACGGGCTATCGCCGAAGATCTCCCGAGCAATCTCTGGCACAAGAACATCGGCATCTCCGTCGATGCTTACTTCGCCCAATCGCGCGGCGAATGGCGACGCCGCGTTGATCGCCTGTTCGCCGCAGCCGAGGTCGCGGACGCCACGGTGGCGCCGACCATCCTCCCCTTCGCGGGCTCTCGTGCTCCACGAGAGGTCGGCCTTGCCCGCGCCGCCTGGGCCGATCGCTTCGAGGACACCTTCGCCAGCACCACCAAGCCGCTGCGAGAGCGATGGACCAACGCGGACGCGCCCGCTCTGGCGAAGGCACGTGCCGAGCTCGAACAAGCTGCGGAGCACGTCCAGCGCGCACGGGAGCCTCTCGATGTCGAACTGGCGGCCGTTCAGGGCACGACGCCGATCCCGGCACAACAGGCCGAGCACTGGCTCGGCGCGCTCGGCGGCTACCTCCAGATCGCCCACAAATGGTACCGCCTGCTGCTCTTCGGTCGCCGCCGACGAGCACGCAAGGTCCTTGCGCGCTTCGGCCTGGCACTCGCCGCCGGGGCTGCACAGCGCGCCACAAAGTTCCTTGAGGTGCTCCGCGCGCGCATCCTCGTACGCTCCCTTCATCATGAAGCTCTCGCGCTCCCACCTGCCTCCGACGATACGATCCTTCGCGAGGTCGAGCAAAGCCGCGCCGTGATGATGGCTCTTGGCGCGCTCGACGGGGAGGCGGCGCTTGTCGCCGATGCGCCATCGATCCGTCAGGCGTTACGGAGCCAGGTGAAACTCACCGCGCTTTTCGACGGCCTGCGGCGTGCTGTCGCGCGCGGCAACGCGATCGCTCAGGTTGAGGCTGCGCTCGCGGATGCCCCGCTGTTCACGGAAGGATTCGGCGCTGACCTTGCAGCTCGCCTGCGCCGCGGCGAGGCGATCGCGGCCACACTTCGGCCGCTCACCGAGCAGTTGGACAGCGTCGAGGGCCTGCTCCGCATGGAGCGCGCTCTCGCCGGGCTGCCGACGCCATTACGAACCGCCACGCTCGCCCTCGCCGAGCAACGGACGGAGCCATCGACCGGGTGGGTAGCGATCCAGTGCGGAGTCCTTGCAGCGGAACTCGGCCGCCGACTGCGCGAGCAACCAGATCTGCTCGCCTTCGACGAAGACAAACTACGCACTTTTTATCTTCGGTGGCGAGCGCTCGAGACGCGGCGCCGCGCGCTGGTAAGGGATGTAATTTTGCATCGCTGGGCCACCCGGCAACGCGAGCGCCTCCTGGCCGCGACGGGGACCCGAATGTCTGGCGTCGGCGCGGATCTCCGCCGGCGGCTCACCTTGCAGGGAAAGCGAGCCATGCGCCTGCGCCAAGTCGTGGCACTGGGGGCGGCGATGCCCGATGGGGACCCCTTGTTTGATGCCCGCCCAGTCTGGATGGCCAGTCCCGAGACCGTCGCTCAATTGTTCCCACGGTCGCCGATCTTCGATGTGGTCATCTTCGATGAGGCCTCGCAATGCCGGCTCGAGGAGGCCTTACCAGTCTTGCTGCGCGCCCGCCGGGTGGTCATCGCCGGCGATCCCAGGCAGCTGCCACCGACTCGTTTCTTCGAATCAGCGGTCGCGTCCGGGATCGAGGACGAGCCCACGACGGACCAGGAGCTGTTCGAGGCTCAGCAATCCGAGACCGAAGATCTCCTATCGGCGTCGCTAAACCTCGAGCTGGACCAATGCTACCTCGACGTGCACTATCGCTCACGCCACGCCGACCTGATCGAGTTCTCGAACAAGCACTTCTACGCATCCCGGCTGCAGTCGCTCCCGGGCCACCCGAGCCGCCGCCGCGCGACAGCGCCGCTGCGGCTGGTGCGGGCCGATGGTGCCTACGTGGAGCGTCGAAACAGCGCCGAGGCGCAGAAGGTCGTGGAGATCGTCGCTGAGCTGTTGTCTCGCCCGTCGCCTCCATCGATCGGGGTCGCTTGCTTCAACCTGACTCAGCGCGAGACCATTCTGGAGGCGCTTGATGAGGCGGGGACGCGCGATCCAGCCTTCGCTCAGCGACTCGCCGCTGCCCGTGTCTGCCGCGGCGAGGGCTCCTTCGAGGGCCTGTTCGTCAAGAACCTCGAGAACGTCCAGGGCGATGAACGCGATCATATTATCATCAGTACGACGTACGGGCGCGACCTGGAGGGCCGCTTCTATCGGCGCTTCGGCCCGCTCGCTATGAGCGGCGGCGGGCGGCGCCTCAACGTGCTCGTGACGCGCGCGCGCGACCAGATCCACATAGTGACCTCGATCCCGTCCGAGGTTTACAGAGCCGACTGGCCGCTCCATCCTGGCCAACAGCCCAACGGCGGGCTACTGCTCTTTCACTACCTGCGCTGGGCCGAGGACCTGGCGACCACCTACGCGGAGCGCTCCGGCGCCGACCTCCCGCATGAGGGCGCCCGTCCGCCCTTGGTCATGCACGACACCGCCTATCGTTCGACCGTCGTGGATGCCCTCGGGCACCAGCTGGTCGCGAGCAGCCGCTGCATCGCCGAGGCCTACTGGGGTAACGACGGTTTCTGCGTCGACCTTGCCCTGCGCGCGGCGGACGCCCCCGAGGCAACGATGATCGGAGTGCTGTGCGACAGCTCGCGCTTCGACAAGGCGACCGATCGGATCGAGTGGGACATGTTCCGCTCCGTGGTGCTCGAAGACCAGGGTTGGAGCTTGCGCCGCGTCTGCTCCCCGCAACTATTCCGGAACCTTCAGGGCACGCTCAGCGGGCTTACGACGACCACACCTACTCAAGATCAGGCTGTGAGCCAACATGACTGAGTCAATCATCCTTATAGTCCTGCTTGTCATGGTCGCCGTCGTGCTGACGCTGACGCTGCTCCGACTGCGCACCGTACGGGCCAGCCATGAGACGCTCCAGCGCACCCACGCCGAACTCGTGCGCCGGTTTCAGCCAGTCGTAGACGTTGACATGGAGCGACAGCGCGTCGTCACGGAGCTGGCCATCGAGCGCCAGCGCCAGCAGACGGAGCTCGAGGGCGCAAGGGCGCAAGCCCAAGCCCAGGTCGCGCAGGCCCGCAGCGAAGGCCTCCGCGCCGCATCGGAGCTTCAGGCCCTGCACCTCAGCGTGGACCGACTGCGCCAGGAGTTCCGCGCTCTCGACGAGCAGAGCGATCTTCAGTCGTTTGGATTCTATACGCCGCGCTACAGCTTCGCCGAGTCGGCCCGTTATCAAGCCAAGCTCGAGGAGATCCGCGGGCGGCAGAAGATGCAGCTAAAGGACAAAACCGCCGCGACATGCTCGATCGAGTGGACGGTGAACGGCAGCAAGAGCGAGGGCAAGAAGCAGATCAACCAGACGCTCAAGCTCATGCTTCGAGCGTTCAATGGCGAATGCGACGCCGCGATCGCCAAGGTCAGATACAACAATATCCATATCATGGAGGCGCGGATCCAGAAGGCACGCGAGGCGATCAACGGGCTCGCCGAGATCCAGAACTGCAGAATCTCCCCGGATTACTTGACCCTGAAGCTGCAAGAGCTTTTTCTCGTGCACGAGTACGAGGAGAAGATTCAGGAGGAGAAGGAGGAGCAGCGTCGAATCCGTGAACAGATGCGCGAAGAGGAGGTCGCGTTGCGGGAGATCGAGAAAGCGCGGCAAGAGGCCGAGAAGGAGGAACTGCGCTACGCCGACGCGCTCCGCAAGGCCCAGAACGAGGTCGAACGGGCCACCGGCGCCAAACAACAGAAACTACGCGCCCAGATCGAGGAACTGGAGCGCAAGCTCGCCGAGGCGCACACGAATAAACAACGGGCGCTCTCACGTGCCCAAATGACCCGATCGGGGCACGTGTACATAACCTCGAACATCGGCTCTTTCGGCGAAGAAGTGTTCAAGATCGGCATGACACGGCGGCTCGATCCGATGGATCGCGTTAAGGAGCTCGGCGACGCGTCCGTGCCTTTCGAGTTCGATGTGCATGCGATCCTCTTCACGGAAGACGCGCCGTCTCTAGAGAACCAGCTCCATCGGGCTTTCCATCATCGCCGGGTCAATCGGATCAACGGGAAGAAAGAGTTCTTCCGGGTCGAACTCCGCGAGATCGTCGACTATGTGCGTATTCACCACAGCGCCGAGGTTGAGGTCGTCCATACTGCTCCCGCCGAGGAGTTCAGGAAGACGCAGGCGTTCCTCCAGCAGGCGACGCAGCCATCGGGGTAGTGTCATGTGGGTGCGGACCATGCGCGGCCCTGCGCACTGAGGAAAACGATTGCCATGCAGAGCCTACGATGCGGTAAGCTGACTTGAGATGTCCTCAAAAAGTGACGCGCAGGGACCCGAGCAGGCGGAGGAGCGAGCGCTCCACAGGGCGTCCATTGTTGCGCTGAAGACAGGCACTCTGCCGGCGACGTTCCGCGCGATGGTGACGCGGCGGGAGACCGAAGTACAGGCCTACCGCCGGGTCGCCTATCGAATCGAGCGGCGCACGATCACGATGCAGGTCACCCCGGCCCCCGGAGTGCGCGCAAATGATCTACGAGGGCCCCCCGATCCAGCCGCGGTCGATCCCTGGGGCTGCGAACCGACGGCGCTCCCATCAGCGACCGCGGTGCTCTGCGTCTGCCTCACATGCGGCGGTGCGAAGAAGATCACGTGCCCGACCTGTGCGGCTACCGGGCAGGTCCGTTGTGACACATGCAGCGGAGGCGGAAAGGTCAGCGGCCAGCGCGGGCCGAAAAACTGTCCATCTTGCCGCGGCACTGGAAGAACGAAGTGTGAAGGCTGTACGAAAGGAATGATGAAGTGTGGGCCTTGTGACGGCGTCGGCCGTGTTCGAGCATGGCTTGAGGTCCGGGCGCAACACTCCGTCCAGGTGCGCGCGTACCCCGAGACCGGGATTGCGGCCCTGCATACCAAGCGCCTCTCCGTTGAAGATTTCGACCGTCCGCCGGCAAACTTTCGCGTCCCGCTAGTCCAGGATTCGCAGTGGATGAATGCTCTGCCCGAACGTCTTGGGCCCGAACTCACGCCTGCCCTGGCTCCTGTGTCCGACCGAGTCATCGGTCAACGCATCCAACGCTTCGAGTCGAGCGTCTATAAATTTACGTATGCTACGCGAGCCTCGGAGGGGATGCTCGCGGTGTCCGGCGAGCCCCCGACGCTCCTGCCAGGTAGCGCGTGGGGCCCTTTGTGGCGTCGCCTCGCGCTCGCTGTCGCAGTGGGAGTCCTGATGTTCTTCGTCGGCGGCGTGGTCGCGGGGAATTACATGGCGCGGGCTGCGTGGTTCAAGACCCAGGGCAACGGCGGACTGCTTATACTACTCTTAAGCATCCCCTCATAAAACTCCAAGGAGATCACGAAGAATGGCATGCTGCATGATCAAATCGTTGAACTTGGCCATCAGTGCAGAAAACTGGGCCTCGCGCATGGTGGGGAGTTTCATGTAGTAGAGGAATCCCTGTCGAAGGAGAGAGTGGGTCCGGCGCTTGACAGTATTGGCCTTGAGCAAGCGGTCCATGCCGAGGCTTTCACCGGCCGAGCCGAGCAAGGTCAACAGGGCGATGGCGAGCGCGGCAATGAAGAAGATGCGATCGCGGCGGTCGGGGCGACCGATATGTGTCCAGCTCAGGCCCATGCCGAAGTGGAGGTCCTTGGTATCACGGAACGAAGTCTCGATAGACCAGCGTTTTGCGTAGAGCTTGACGAGGTCGGTGCCCTTGGCCGTACCGTCGCTCGAGGCGAGGCACCACGGTTCCTTCATTCCCTTGGCCTGAACGCAGACGACGGTAGGGACCACAAACTTGTCCTCGGTGACGGCTGCGGCTCGGAGCGTCGTGGCTCGACCGCCGCGCCCAACCCAGCCGTGCGCGTCGCGGACCTCACCGTTGCTGGCGGTCACGTGGATGCCACCGCGAAACCGGATCAGGTAGTCGAAGCCAAGCTCGCCGTGCAGGAAGTCGTAGAGCTTCTTGTCCCCGAAGCCACGATCCGCCACGACCGTCACGCGTACCTGGGGCGGGACCACCTCGCGAAGGCGCGAAAGGAGCTCATCCTCGTACTCATTACGATGCGTTGCCAGTGTCGACTTGCGCCAGGTCTTCCAGAGTAACGGTGTCGCGCGACCGTGCTTCGTGAGCATCGCCAGCATCAGCGTGGACTGGTCGTCCGCATCAAAGTCCGTCCAGTCGAGCGCCACCGCGATCTGGTCACGTTCACCGATGATGTACGGAACCCAGCGCCGAGCAAGTTCCCACGGATCGATGCCCTGGTTACTCAGGAAGCGGTCGACCTGCTTGACCGCGTGCTTCTCGTTCAGGCCGCGCTCCCGCGCCAGCCCGAGGCCGATCGCATGGACGCCGAGCGTTGCAGCATTCAACACTCCGATCGTTGCGTTGGCCAGGGATATAACACGCTTGGCATGGAGGTCCTCGCCAAACAACGACTTGATGAGTTGCTCGACTTGCATGGGTTCTACGCGGCGCTCTCGCGGATTCGTGGCTGTCTGCGCGCTCGGCTGGGTTGTTGCGGTCCGTGCAATCATACAGAGCGAAACCGCTCACGCCGGCTCGAAATTCCCAGAGCATGTCATTATTTTCATTCGGCTCTACCACGGGTATATGGAGCAATTCGCTGCTCCGGCCTACTCGTATGAGGGGATCCTTAAG
>NZ_JACCSO010000272.1 GCF_013812955.1 Nannocystis sp.
GACGCCAAGAAGAAGGCGGACGCGGACAAGAAGAAGGCGGACGCGGCCGCGGCGAAGAAGAAGGCCGAGGCCGAGGCCAAGGCGAAGGCGGAGGCGGCCGCCAAGAAGAAGGCGGAGGAGGACGCCAAGAAGCGGGCCGAGGATGAGGCCGCCGCCAAGCAGAAGGCGGAGGAGGCCGCCGCCAAGGGGAAGCTCAAGGTCGGCCCGATCCGCGTCGGTCGCGACAAGTGAGCCGGGCAGGGCGGGCCGTTCGCGGCCTGCCCTTTAGGGCATGTTCGTGAAGACAGGCCCTGACCACGTGAAGGGCGGGCCGCTGGTGGGCCTGCCCTTTGACATGCCCAGAGGGACAGGCCCGGTCGGGGGCTGACCATGGGCAGGTCCGAGGAGGCCGGTCTTGTCGGCTGTGCGAAGGGACAGGCCCTGCGGGACGGAGTCAGTCGCGCGGACTGGCCCGGCGCGGGCGCTCAGAGGGTCAGGTGGCCGTGGAAGGTCTTGGCCTTGCGGCCCTTCTTGAAGCGCTTGCGGGCGATGGCCTTCTCGGCGCAGCTGGCGAAGGCGGCGTTGCCGAGCGGGGACTCGAGGCTGGCCTTGACCTTGCCGGTGCCGGCCTCGATCTCGATCAGGAAGCTGACCTTCTGGCGCGCGAGGTCGTTGGTGGTGGCGCAGCGGGTGACGTCGCCGAGCAGCGACTGGTTGTAGTCTTTGATCTCCTCGTCGGAGGGCTCGACGTTGGCGGCCGGCGAGCTGTGCTTCTTGACCGGCTTGTCGGTCTTCGTGGGCTCCTCGTCGGGGTCCCCGGTGCCGGGCTTGTCGCCGGGCTTGTCGCCGGGCTTGTCGCCGGGTTTGTCGGCGCCGGGCTCCACGATCGGGGGGTGCAGCGCGGGGTCGACGACGGCGGCGGTATCGCCAACCGGGAGCTCCTCGCCGGGCTGACCGGGGCGGCTCAGCAGGTAGTAGATCGCGCCACCGAGGCCGGCCACGACCAGCAGCAGCAACAGCGACAGCGAGCGGTAGGGGTTCGGGCGGGCCATGCCGCTGCCCTCGTCGAGGCTGTCGCCGGCCACGGCGGGCGGACGCGGCGTGACCACGGCGTGACCACCCGTCGTGCCGGTCGGCGTGGGGGTGGTGGCGGGCGTCATGCCGGCAGGAGTGAGGCCGGTGCGGCCGGGGTGGAAGGCGCCGCTGTTGGCGAGCGAGGGGCGATCGCCCGAGGCGTTGAGGGCGGACTGGCCGGAGGCGAGCAGGGCGGGCTGATCGCCAGCGCCGGGGATGGCGTACTCGCCGGACTCGAAGCGCAGCGCCGGCAAGCCCTGCGAGGTCATGCGCAGCGCCCTGTCGGCGTCGATGATCGCCTCGGCGAGCTCGCGGATGCTCTGGTAGCGCTCGGCCGGGTCCTTGCGCAGCGCCGTCATGATCACGGCCTCGACCTCGACCGGGATCGACGCGTCGGGGGCCCGCTCGCGCGGCGGCATCGGCTCGTCGACCATCTGCATGGCGACCGTGGCCATGAAGGTCTGGCCCTTGAAGGGCACGGTGCCGGTCAGCATCTCGTACATGAGGACGCCGAGCGAGTAGATGTCGACGCGGGCGTCGGCCTTCTGGTCGCGGGCGATCTCGGGGGCCATGTACTCGGGCGTGCCGAGCAAGGTGCCGGCCTCGGTCGCCATCTTCGGCTTGTCCTGGCGGTTGCCGAGGTTGCCGTCGATGATCTTGGCGATGCCGAAGTCGAGGATCTTGATGAAGTCGTGGTTGCCGCCGCGCTTGATGCGGTAGCAGTTGTCGGGCTTCATGTCGCGATGAATGATGCCCTTCTCGTGGGCGGCGTTGAGCGCCCGGCACACCTGCAGGACGATCCGCCGCAGGCGCGACCAGGGCTGGCGACCCTCGCGTGAGAGCAGGGTCGCGAGGTCCTCGCCCTCGAGGTACTCCATCGTCAGGAACGCGAGGCCCTGCTTGGTGTAGCCGAAGTCGGTGATGTCGACGATGTGCTCGTGGTGCAGCATCGACGCGGTGCGGGCCTCCTGCAGGAAGCGCGCGACGACCTCGGGGCTGTCGCAGTACTCCTGCGCGAGCACCTTGACCGCCAGCTTGCGGCCGATCGTGATGTGCTCGGCCTGGTACACCGAGCCCATGCCGCCCTCGCCGATCAGCTTGAGCAGGCGATAGCGGTCGGCGAGCACGTGGCCGACGAGATTGGAGTGCGAGGTGACCTGCTGGGCCAGGCTCGCTCGCGCCACTGGCCTCGGCTCCGGCGGAGCGCTCTGCTCCGCGGGCTCACCCGCGGCCGGTCCGCCGTCGTCCGACGCGACGTCGGCTTCGGGGATGGACTGATTGGGGGGCACGATCCGCATGGCGGGGGCGCCAGCATAGCCCATCCGCCCCGGGTCCGCGGAAGAGCGTTCATCACGGATCGGGACATCGTTCGGGGCGCGTGCGCGCCCATGGTTCCCGGAAGCAGGGGCCCAAAAGCAGGGGCCCGGAAGCAGGGGCCCGGAAGCAGGCGGGGCCCAGCCGCTCGCGCTTTAGCCGAGGCCGCGTACGGCGGCCACGAGATCGCCGATCGTCAGCGC
>NZ_JACCSO010000303.1 GCF_013812955.1 Nannocystis sp.
ACGTTATGCACCCATCAACGCATCAATTGGCGGCGGGCCGCTTCGCCGGCTTGCCGTCGGCGTCGAGCACGACCAGTCCACCGGCGCCGAACAACTTCTCCGCGGCGATGGCGTCGAGGTCCTTCAGCACCTTGCTCGCGTCGCCGACCACCAGCACCACGAAGTCCTGCGCCCGCAGGTGCTTCTCGGCCGCGGCGCGCACGGCCTGGGTGTCGACCGCGCGCAGACGCTGCTGATAGCCCTTGTACCAGTCGAAGGGCAGGTCAAAGAAGCTGAGCCTCTGGACCGCGGACAGGGTGTCCGACGGGGTCGCGAAGTCGGCCGGCAGGGCCAGCATCGCGCCCTCCTGGACGCGCCGCAGCTCCTCGACGGTCGGGTCGCCGCCGCGCATGCCGACGATCTCCTTGATGACCTCGCGCAGGGCCGGCCCGGTGACGTCCGTGCGCACCGAGGAGCTCGCCGAGAAGCTGCCACCGGCGCGCCGGTAGCTGACGCCCGCACGACCGCCGTAGGTGTAGCCCTTGTCCTCGCGCAGGTTCATGTTGATGCGGCTGGCGAACGAGCCGCCGAGGATCTCCAGCATCAGGTCGGTCGCCTCGTAGTCGGCGTCTTGCCGGCGCGGGCCCGGGTGTCCGACGTAGATCGACGACTGCGCGGCATCCTTCACATCGACGAAGAACACGGTGCCCAGGCGGGGCTTGGCGGCCGCGATCTTGGCGCGCGCCGGGGCCTTGCCGCTCCACTTCGGCAGCCGCGCCCCGAGCTCCTGGCGCAGCTCGGCCTCGTCGACCATGCCCGTCACCCACAGGTGCGCGCCGTCCGGCTTCAGCTTGCCGATCACCTTCTGGCAATCCTTCAAACCAACCGCATTGATGCTCGCCTCGGTCTCGATGCGGCCGTACGGGTGACCGTCGCCCCACACCAGCATCGAGTACAGCCGCCCGCCGATGCTGCCCGGGCTGGCCTTGGCCTGCAGCAGCGAGGCCTTGCGCCGGTCCTTGAGGCGATCGAGGTCGGTCTGGCGCATGCCCGGGGCCTGCAGCATCTCCGCCATCAGGTCGAGCGCCGGCCCGAGCTGCGACTTGAGCGCGCGCACGTTGATGCCCGCGCTCTCGAGGCCGCCGAACGACGACACGTTGACCGCGTGGTCGGCCTGCTTCTCCTCGAAGGCGGCCGTCTCGTACTTCTTGGTCCCCTCGTCGAGCAGGTCCATGCAGATCGAGGTCAGGCCGGTCTGGCTCTTGGGGTCGCCGATCGAGCCGAAGTCGAAGGCGAAGGTCATCTGCACCGTCGGCAGCTTGTCCTGGCGGACCAGGTGCACCTGGAGCCCGTTGTCGAGCTTGAAGCTCGTCACGTCGGGGATCTTCAGCTCGGCGATTGCGGTGGCCGCCGGGGCCTTGGCCCGGAACGGCTCGTCCGGCCACACCGAGGACGCGCTCGACGTCTCGAGCAGCGGCGGCGGCGATTCGACCTGCTTCACGGGCTCGGTCGTGGCCGGCGCCGGACGGCAGGCGAGCAAGGCGGTCGCGGACAGCAGGGAGAATAGTTGTGTGCGCATGATCGTGGTCATCCCTTCTTCGCGTCCTTGACGACCGACTTCGGCCCCGGCTTCGGCCCCGGCTTTTCGCCCGGTCCAGCGCCCGGAGGCGGCGCCGCGGGGCGGGTGATGATCTCCGCGCGCGGCTTGCCGAGCACCTTCTCGGCGGTGTCACGGACCTTGGCCGGCGTCAGCGCGCGGACCCGCTTGAGGTAAGTCTGCGCGTAGCCGGGGTCGCCGGTGTAATGATTGAACAGCTGCAGCTGCTCGACGCGGCCCATCAGGTCCTCGAGGCCCCACACGAAGCCGGACTCGGTGCCGATCAGCACCCGCTGCAGCTCCGCATCGGTGACCGGCTCCTTGCGGATCTTGTCGAGCTCACGCGCGATGATCTGCTCGGCGCGGGCCGGGTCCTGGCCGGGCTTGAGGTCGACGACCACGTGGAACACGCTCGAGTGCTGCGCCCCCGCGTTGTAGACGTTCACGTTCTGGGCGCTTTGCTCCTCGAGCACCAGCGCGCGGTGCAGGCGGCCCCAGCCGTAGGAGCCGAGCACCGCCGAGACCACGTCGAGCTCGAAGTCCTCGTCGCTCATGATCTTCGGGCTGTGCCACGCGTAGTGGATGCGGGTCAGCCGGGCGAACGGGTCGTCGAGGTCCTTGCGCACCGTCGCCTTCAGCTCGGGCATCGCCACCGCCGTGCGCACGGGCTCGCTGATCTTCGGGAAGCTGCCGAACCACTTCTGGACCAGCTCCTTGGCCTGCGCCGGCTGGAAGTCGCCGGCCAGGGTCAGGGTCGCGTTGCTCGGCACATACCACTGGCGAAAGAAGCTCTTCACGTCCTCGACGCTGGCGGTCTCGAGGTCCTCGTGGCGGCCGATGGTGAGGAAGCGATAGGGGTGGCCCTCGGGGTACAGGGCCTCGGCGACGGCGAAGCGGTCGCGGCCGTAGGGCACGTTGTCATAACGCTGGCGCCGCTCGTTGCGGACGACATCCTGCTGGTTCTTGAGGCTCGTCTCGTCGAGCAGGTCGAGCAGGTAGCCCATGCGGTCGCTCTCGAGCCACAGCGCGGTCTCGATCTGGTGGCTCGGCACGATCTCGAAGTAGTTGGTGCGGTCGGCGTTGGTGGTGCCGTTGATCGAGGTGCCGCCGATCTCCTGCAGCACCTTGAAGTGCACGTCCTTGCCGATGTGCTTGGCCCCCTGGAACATCATGTGTTCGAAGAGGTGGGCGAAGCCGCTCTTGCCGGGCGTCTCGTCGCCGCTGCCGACGTGGTACCAGACGTTGGTCGCCACCAGCGGCACCGAAGCGTCCCGGTGCAGGATCACCTCCAGACCGTTGTCGAGGGTGAAGCGCTCGTACTCGATGTTGATCGCCGGCTCCGCCGCGGCGGCCGGGGCGGCGCCGAGGATGAGGGCGAGGGGCAGCAGCAGGGCGTGGCGGACCATCGTGTCTCCTGCGCGCATGCTCGCGCAGCCGCCCCGGACCCGCAAGCGCCATTTTTTGCCCCAACATCACTGCGCGCGCCTGAAACCCCGCAGCCAGGCCCGCGCAGCCGCGCACCCTTGGTCACCCGCGCAGCGTCGGAACGGCGCACGCAACCTCTCAGCGGCCGTAGGTGCCCGGTCCACGACACGCTCCCACAAGTCGGCCAGCCGCGGGTCCTCGAGCAAGCGCCGCAACGCCGCGCGCGGGATCTCCAGGATGGTCGCCGGGAGCTCGTGCCGCTGGCATATTCCTGTTGCGGACAATCAATATCCGCGGCCATCCTCGCCGGCGTCGTGAACGAACCCGTGGCCCCAGCCGCCATGGCCCGGGCGTGACGGCCCGCGTGAAGAATGTAGAGGATGCCGGCGGTGCCGAGCACGAGGGCGATGAACACCACGATTGCGAGGAGCACGAGCCGGGCTCGCCGCAACGACGGCGATGGTGGTGACAATGATGGCATCGAAGCCGGCGACCTCGACGAGGTCTTTGGCATCTGGCGCCTGCTCGCCCCATCATCCGGCGCAGCCAAAGCCCGGTCCTGGCCTCAATCAGCGGCATGATGTTGCAGTTGCTGCTGCCGGTGTCACCGCTTCCGCCGGTCATCTCGTTCAATCCGGTCATCTCGCTCGCCCACGTGCCGGTCGGCGCGCCCGCCTCGCCACCCGTATTCACGATCATGGTGGCACCAGCGCCGTCTGTTTTGCGCCCCGGAGTCCATCGCCACGCCCAATGCAGCGATCAGGGCAAGTGCGAGGATCGGGAGATGAAGATGCACTTGCTCGCCACGACAGGCGAGCGCGACGCCGCGCACAAATGGCGGCGAGGGCCGCCATTCGGGGCGAAAGAACCACGTAAAAGGTCCTACAATGCGGGCGTCTCCGACCCGGGACCTGGTCCAGCCAAGCTTGACAGCCCGAGCAGCGCGCTCGTTCTTGTAGACCAGGGATTATGCCGCGCCAACCGCGGCTACGGGCCGGAGTTGCCGCCATATTGCTCGCAAAGCCCTCAACGGGGCGATCCTCGGCAGTTTCCACCGCGGGGACTGGACGGGGTCGGCGACTCAAAGTCAGCGCGACCTGCGCATTCGAGATCAGCCCTTCGCACTGCGGCGCCGGATGAAAATATTTTGCGACCAGGGGCCCAGTAGTTTCTGCGCCAGTTCGGCCCGCTGGTTCGCGGCTATCTCGGTCTTGTGAGGGAGGGTCGGCCATGTAGGCGCCTCGCCACATGTGGCACTTGCTTTCGCATTACCAGGTTCGGCGGCGCGGGCCCGCCCAATCCGGCGCGCAAATTGTTGGTTATCGGATGTACGTGACCCGGGCGCTCATGAAGATCGGTACTTTCCCTGATCCGGGTCCAAAATCCACGGAACACCGCATAGCGAATACCTACCATTCTTGACCTCGAGGCCCTCGGTTTGCCCGTCCTGCGAGGGCGTCGCACATTCGAGACAGGAGCCGACGCCAAACCCGCCGCTCGCTCCCGGCTTACCAGCCCCTGTCCCGAAGGAACCGCCGCCATGAACCGCCACAGCCTGACCGCCGCCTCCACTCCTTCCCAGGACCGCTTCGACAACAACGTGATCGAGGTGCAGGAGCTGGTCGAGGCGGCGCCCGCCGAGGTCGCCGAGACGACTGAGGGGCAGGGCTTCCTGGCGCCGTACTTCCGCGACCTCGCCCACGTCGACGTGATGACCCGCGACGAGGAGCTCGAGGCCGCGATCCGGCTGACCAACCTGCGCAAGAGCTACTGGAAGTCGATCCTCAGCTACCCGCCGTTCATCGACCGCATCTGCGACCTCGCCCGCGCCGAGCTGCCCGAGGAGACCTGCCCGGTCGCCGCGCTCGACGGCATGAAGAAGGCCTCGCGCAACCTCCGCGACCGCGACCTGCTGGTCCACCAGAAGGCCTACGAGGCCGCCTGTGAGGCGCTGACCCTGGCGATGGCCGAGGCCGACGTCGACGGCGTCGTCTCCGACCGCGTGCTCGCCGACCTGACCAGCGTCGAGGCCGGCTGTAATGAGGGTCTGAGCATGAAGGTCAAGCTCCCGCGCAAGGGCAGCCTGCCGTTCCTGCAATACGTGACCGCCGCGCGCCGCAACCAGACCGCGCTGTGGGCCGCCAAGAACGGGTTCGTGAAGGCCAACCTGCGCCTGGTCGTCACCATCGCGCGCCGCTTCAACCACGGCCGCCTGCCGCTGCAGGACCTGATCCAGGAGGGCAACATCGGCCTGATGAAGGCCGTCGACCGCTTCGACCACCGCAAGGGCTTCCGGTTCTCGACCTACGCCAGCTGGTGGATCCGCCACGCGGTCACCCGCGCGATCGCCGACAAGGCCCGCGCCGTGCGCCTGCCGGTCCACATGATCGAGGCCTACAACAAGGTCAGCAAGGCCCGCCGCGAGTTCGAGGGCCTGCACGGCCGTCGCCCCACCGACGCCGAGCTCGCCACCAGCACCGGCGTCAGCGCGGAGCGCATCCAGCGGATGCACTACTCCCTGGTGGAGAACCCCGTCAGCCTCGACCAGCCGCTCTCCGACGACTCGGGCCTGACCCTGCTCGACGCCATCGAGGACACCAATACCACCGCCCCCGCCGAGGTGATGGACAACGACCTGCTGATGGGCAACCTGCGCGAGGTCTTCGACTCGCTCTCGCCGATGGAGGCCGACATCCTGCGCAAGCGCATGGGCCTCGACGACCAGCAGGAGATGACCCTCAAGGAGATCGGCGCCCGCTACTCGCTCTCCCGCGAGCGCATCCGCCAGGTCCAGGAGCAGGCGCTCGCCAAGCTCCGCGGCGAGTTCAAGCGCCGCGCCCTGCTCTAATCTGCGGACAGGCCCGAGCCAACGAGCCGCGGACGCGTAACGTCCGCGGCTCTCCGTTTTTCGGTTGACAGCCCGGGGCCCAGCGGCCGTACTCATGGCGACGTGCCCGCGGCCGCTCGGGGCCGCGCGGCCTGACCGGAGCGCCCCGCGTGAAGCAAATCCTGTTCGACCTGCTGACCCGCTTTCGCGGGGTCATCCTTTTGTCCCTGCTGCCGATCGGCTACCTCTTCGACGCGGTCCTGCAGCTGCGCAACTTCATCTATGAGCGCCTGATCGCCGCCCCCGAGCAGCACGACCGCCGGGTCGCCGACATCCAGGAGCAGGTGCGCCGCTGGTACGCCCAGCCGGAGGGCCAGCGCCGGCCGATGTGCACCGACCGCCGCACCTGGCAAAATCTCAGCACTCGCTTCGCCCCCAAGCACGAGTGGCACAAGATCCGCATGAGCGGCCTGCGTGACATCCTCGGCGTCGACCGCAGCGCCGGCACCGTGCGCGTCGAGCCCTTCGTCACCGTCGGCTACGCCACCCGCTTCCTGCTCGCCCGCGGCCACATGCTCGCCGTCACCCTGGAGATCGAGGACGCCACCCTCGGCGGCCTCGCCATGGCCGTCGGCATGACCACCCACTCCCACAAGGTCGGCCTGCTGTTCGAGACCGTCGTCGCCTACGAGGTCATCGTCGCCGACGGCACCCTCCTGCGCGTCACCCGCGACGAGCACCCCGACCTGTTCCACGCCCTGCCCTGGTCCCACGGCACCCTCGGCCTGCTCGTCGCCCTCGAGCTCAAGATCGTCCCGGTCAAGCCGTATGTGCACATGCGCTACATCCCGGTACACACCCAGCAGCAATACTGCGACCAGCTGCACACGATGTCGATCGCCCCGGACGCCCCGCACTTCCTCGAGGCCACCGTCTTCGAGAAGGACCACGCGGTCATCATGGCCGGCGAATTCGCCGACGCCCCCGCCGACCGCGGCCTCATCAATCCGCTCGGCCGCTGGTACAAGCCATGGTTTTTTAAGCACGTCGAGACCTTCCTGTGGCAGGGCCAGCCCGGCGAGGAGTACATCCCGCTGCGCCACTACCTGATGCGCCACAATCGCAGCATCTTCTGGGTCGTCCAGCACATGATCCCCTTCGGCAATCACCCGGTGTTTCGCTGGCTGTTCGGCTGGCTGATGCCGCCCCGCATCGCCTTCATCAAGTTCTCGACCACCCCGGCCGTGCGCGAGATGACGTTCACAAAGCAGGTGTTCCAGGACATCGTCCTGCCGATGAGCGCCATGAGCCGCGCCATCGACGCCTCACACCGCCTCTTCGAGATGTACCCCGTCCTGCTCTACCCCTCGCGCATCTACGACCACGGCGAGTACCAGGGCCAGCTGCGCGCCCCAAGAGACAGCGACCGCGTGCCCGGCACCGACTTCGGCATGTACTTCGACCTCGGCGTCTATGGCGTCCCGCTCCCGATCCAGCAGGGCAAACCCTTTAAAACTGTGCACGCCATGCGCAAGATGGAAGAATTTACCAGGGAGGTCGGCGGTTACCCGTTCCTGTATGCCGACACCTTCATGACCCGGGAAGAGTTCGGCGAGATGTTCAATTTGGACCTCTATGAAAAAGTCCGCATCCGCTACCACGCCGATAACGCGTTCCCGCATCTGTATGACAAGATCAAGCCGGAGGTCGACGTCTTCGCCGTGCTCGCCCGCGAAGCCGCCGAGCCCGACTGAACGCGCGGGCGCGGCTCAGCGCGGGTCCGCCCGCATGAAATCGGCTGCCTTGAGGGCGTGGGGGTGCAACAGCCCCTCCGCGCCCTCCTGGACGTCAACGACAGGCCACCGCAAGAGCGTATCGATGGGTACAGGGGGCAACGGTGTAACCGCCGCTCCAGGCTCACCCGCAGGAGTCGGCTGAACCGTAGACTCCTCGTGGCACACGTCATCTTCGGCATCGACCTCGACGCGTCCGTGGGAACATACGCGGATCTTCGTCTCCGAGCACTCGATCACGAAGGGCCGCCCCCACGGGTCCTTCTGAACTCGCGAGACGACCCCGGCGGTCTTCATCTCGTCGAGATCCCGCGGGCATCGATCCTGATGTTGTAGCTGAAACTGCTCGATGGCCTTCACCACATTGATCACTTCGTGGTGCGCTATTGTCATGAAACTGATGCAGCCCCGGTGCGGCCGCACCAGGTCGACGACGAACACCAGCGAGGCCGACAAGAGCACGAGGAAGTTGAGCTGTTTTACCAGCCACAGCAGGCCGGCCCATAGCGCTCGCCCCGGCACGCGACGGTGAAGCTCGAGCAAGATCGCCGTGAAGTTCGCGGGCATCCTCCCCCTT
>NZ_JACCSO010000403.1 GCF_013812955.1 Nannocystis sp.
CACGAGCCCGGCGGCGGCCCACACCATCAGCAAGCGCAGCGCGGCGCGCTGGGCACCGGATGACTCGCGCGGGCGCGCGGCCACGGCGAAGCCGGCCAGCGCGAGCGGCAGCGCCAGGAAGTACAGCGTCGCGGCGAGGCCCTCCCACGCGGCGCTGGCGAGCGGCACCTTGGCGTGATGCTCGATGTACGCCATGCCCCACGCGCTGCCGGCGTAGCCGGAGATCAGCGCGCCGAGCCGGCCATGTGCGAGGTAGTGCAGGGCGATCGGCGCATGCGCCAGCAAGAACCCGAGCAGCACCGCCAGGCCCGCGCGACCGTCCCAAACCCCGCCATTTCCATCACCCTCATTTCCATCAGCTCGAGGTCGGCGCAGCGCGTGGACCAGCGCCGGCACCAGCACGATCCCCGCCGGCTGCTTGAACAGCGCCGCAGCGCCGCACAGCGCCCCGCTCAGCAGCCATGTCCCAAAGGTCATGGCCGAAGAGCCAGGTTGATGCTCGCGGCGCTGGCCGGCGGCGAGGGCGAGCAGCACGGCGCCGACCTGGGGCAGCAGCGCCCAGGTGACGTAGTTGGCGTCCATGCTGTCGAGGTGGGCGTCGTGCAGGGCGAACAGGGCGGCCGCGAGGACCGCGGCGCGCGGTCCCCACAGTCGCCAGGCCATGGCGGCGACCAGCGCGAGCGAGGCGAGGGCGACGAGGTTGGCGAGCAGCTGGAGGGTGGCGATGTCGCGCCCCTCGGGACCGGCGAGCAGGGCGGCGAGGTAGAAGCTGCCGGGGGCCTTGAACTCGACGCTGTCGACGTAGGGCAGGCCGCCGCTGCGCAGCAGCATCGCGTTGTAGAGGATGCCGCCGACGTCGTGCGAGGCGAAGCGGCCCTGCGTGAGGCCCGGCCAGCGGATCACGACCGAGACCGCGGAGATCACCAGGAGGGTGATCGCTGCGCTGATCCTCGCGGAGATCCCGCGTCGCTCGCTCGGCTGCACGGGCGGAGCATACGCCGAGAGCGCGGGCTCGCGCGACGTCGACGGCGGCGGCTCCGCAACCCGGGTTCATCGCCATCCGCGGGCCCGGCCGGTGCTCACGGTCCGGGGGAAACCAGCCCGGATCCATCGCGCGTCGTGGCCCTCGTCGGCGAGCCGGCGCCGGCGAGTTCACGGGCCGCTCCCCGGCGGAAGATCGGTCCGCGAACGACGTGTCCGGTCAAGCTTCGGCCCGCTGAACCGGTCCGCTCACAAGCGCGCAGCTGCGCGTTCGCGCGGCTTGTCAGCGTCGCGGCGGCGTTGTCTAGTGCCGTGTATGGCATCGCTTGTCGCTCGTGTGGGGCTGCTCGGGGGCTTGTTGCTGGCCGCGTGCTCGTCCGGTGAAGGCCTGGGATCCGACACCCGCCCCGGGGTCACCACGGTGCCGATCACCACGTCGGCGACGACCACCAGCGGCGAGACCGGATCCAGCACCGACGCGGCCAGCAGCAGCGGCGACGGCACCACCGAGGCCTTGACCGGCGAGGAGCCGGAGACGAGCTCGACCAAGTTGACCGAGGGGACCGGCGACATCTGTGAGCCCGGCGCGGCGTTTTGCATGTGCGACGCCGGGACCTGCAACAACGGGCTGTCGTGCATCGGCGGGCTGTGCAAGCCCTACCTGTGCGGCAACGGGGTGATCGAGATCCTCGAGACCTGCGACGACGGCAACGACATCGACACCGACGACTGCACGCCCGACTGCGAGCTGGCGACCTGCGGCGACGGTGTCGTGCACGCCGGGGTCGAGGCCTGCGATCTCGGCGCGGCCAACAGCAACACCGGGGCGTGCAAGCTCGACTGCGTGGCGCAGATCTGCGGCGACGGGTTCGTCGGGCCCGGCGAGGCCTGCGACGACGGCAACATCGATGACGCCGACGGCTGCACCACCCTGTGCAAGCTCGCCAGCTGCGGCGACGGGGCGGAGCAGGTCGGCGAGGCCTGCGACGACGGCAACCAGGACAACGGCGACGCGTGCCTGAACAGCTGCGTCGTCGCCAGCTGCGGCGACGGCCAGGTGCAGGCCGGCGTCGAGCAGTGCGACGACGGCAACGCCAGCAACGCCGACGCCTGCCAGATCACCTGCATCACCTCGAAGTGCGGCGACGGCCAGCTCCATGTCGGCGTCGAGCAGTGCGACGACGGCAACGTCAACAACGCCGACGGCTGCGACAACAGCTGCAAGAAGGTCGCCCAGCTGATCGGCAGCTTCAACGTCCACAGCGGGCCGACCTGGGGCTCGAACCCGCCGACCTACACCTGCAAGGAGGCCTGCGCGCTGCTCTACGGCGGGAACTTCGGCGACTACGCCTGCTCGACCCACAACGGCGGGATCAACGGTCAGGCCTTCCTCAGCGGCTACGCCGACGGCACCTACTGCAACAGCCCGCAAGACGACGACTTCAAGGTCAACACGTTCTACAACTGCGGCGGCTTCGGCTGCTCTTACTCGGCCTTCGTCGCGGACAACTGCGGCAACAGCATCAACTACTGCTGGAAGCCGTGAGCGCCGCGACGTGGGCCGTGCGGGCCGCTCAGCCGCCGCTCGGCGGCGGCACGACCGGGTTGTTGGGGTTGGGACCGGTGCTGTCGCTGGGCTCGACCGGGTCGAGTGAGTCGACCGGTTGGCCCGACTTGTCGATGCGCCCGCCGGGGTTGCCGATGTCCTGGGTCTCGGGCGCCGGAAGCTCCGCGCCGGGCGAGGGCTTCAGGCGCGAGCTGTTGCCGACCGAGTCGACGACGGGGTCGACGGGCATCTCCTCGCTGTAGGAGGGGTCATCGTCGGGCGCGTTCGAGGGGGCGCGGTCCGGCGAGGTGCGCGCGCAGCCGCCGAGGGCCAGCCCGAGCGTGCAGACGATGAAGGTGAGCTTGGTGGAGACCTGCATATCGATGGTCGTGGCCGCGATCACGGGCCCGGGCCATACGAGCTGAGCCGGGCCGCGGACGATCGACGTGACTCGAACGATCGTCGCAGGAGAGGCCACACTGGGCCGTATGGGGGCACATGTGGACAGCGGTCGGTCGCGTGCAGCGCCCTCATGTGCGCGGGCACCACCGCGTCAGCATCGGTGCGAGGTGGCAGTCTCGAGCGCAGGAACGGCAGCATTGATCGGCGCTCGTCGATCCTCGGATGGTGAGAGCGACGAGCGTTCAACTCTCGCGCGCCCACTGGCTCTCGAGGCCGGCCCAGTCGACCTCGGCCTGCAGCCGTGACAGCACCGCGTAGAGGCCGAAGCGCAGGCGAAACAGGAACAGCAGACGCGCCGGCAGCTGGAGGCCGATGATCGCCCGCTTGTCGCGCAGCAGGTTGCGAGCGCCGAGCCCCTCGTCGCTGGCGATCCTTCGCGCACCGGGGGTCAGCAGCGGACCGAAGAAGCTGCGCAGCAGCTCGCGCAGGTGGGCCCGCGACTTCGGATCACGCGGGGCCATGCCGCCCAGCGCCGTGATCGCGGCGACGATCGCCTCGGGGTCGTCGTCGCGGGTCGCCGCGGCCAGGCCGGCGAAGCCGCGGCGCAGCGCCGGCTCGAAGCTGCGGACGCAGCCGAAGTCGTAGATGATCACGCGGTCGTCGTCCTGGATCGCAAAGTTGCCGGGGTGCGGGTCGCCGTGGAACAGGCCGTCGCGGTACAGCGTGCGCATCCAGAAGCGAAACAGCGCCGCCCCGACGAGGTCGCGCCGGCGCTGGTCCGGCCCGCTCGCCAAAAACTCGTCGAGCGAGCGGCCGGGGGTCCAGCGGGTGACGAGCACACCCTCGGCCGACCACTCCGTCGCCACCGACGGCACGATGATGACCGGGTCGTCCGCGAACAGGCGGGCGAAGTGCCGCTGGCGGCGAGCCTCGAGCGGGAAGTCGCACTCCTCGAGGAAGGCGGTGCGCGCCTCCTCGATCATGCCGGTGATGCTGGCGGCCCCGGCGATCGCCGCGAACATCTTGCCGACGCTGGCGGTGCGAAAGTCGGCGACCAGCGCCTGCTCCACGCCAGGATGTCGGACCTTCACGGCGACCGCGGCGCCGTCCGGCAGGCGCGCGCGGTGGACCTGACCGATGCTGGCGACCGCCACCGGCGTGCGCTCGAGCCCGGCGATCAAGACCTCGGCGCGCTCGCCCAGCGCCTCGCGCAGGACCGCGGTGACGGCGTCGAAGCCGGTCCCCGGGGCGCTGGTCTGCAGCAGCGAGAACAAACCACGCAGCTCCTCGGGCACGCTCTGGTCGACGTAGCCGAGCATCTGCCCCAGCTTCATCCCCACCCCCTTGAGCCCGGCGAGCCGCTGCACGATCGCCTGCACCGCCTCGAGGTCGAGGTCATCCCCGCGGCGCGCCTTTGCCAGCAGCGAGCCGATCCCCAGCGCGCTGCGCCCGGTCTGCCACAGCCGGCCGAGGCCCGAGGTCGGCACGGCGGCCTCGCTCGCCAACATCTCGGTCCGGAGCCGATCCTGCGCCTGGGTCTTGCTTGTCATCGTCGCTCCGATTGTGATAGAAACTATCATGTGAGAGCGACTCTCGAAAGTCCAGCGGACGGTCGCAGCCGCCGCCGGCTGGCGGCGATGAACCGGATCCAGGCCGTGGCGCTGGATCTATTCGAGCAGCGCGGCTTCGACGGGGTGCCGATCGAGGAGATCGCGCGGGCGGCGGAGGTCGGACCGGCGACCATCTATCGCAACTTCGGCGACAAGGAGCGCATCGTGCTGTGGGACGAGTACGACCCGATGCTGCTCGAGGCGCTGGCGCTCGAGCTCGAGGGCCACTGCGTGCTCGATGCGGTGCCCCGGGCCCTGGCGAGCTCGCTGGCCCGGATCTACCGTCAGGATCGCGAGCGCATCCTTCGCCGCGCCCGCCTGATCCGCGGCACCCCGGCGCTGCAGCGCGCGAGCGCATCGGACATCCAGGCGCTGCGCACCGCGCTCGC
>NZ_JACCSO010000325.1 GCF_013812955.1 Nannocystis sp.
CGCCCACGGCGCCCACGTCGGGGCCGGCGGCGCTGTCGTCGACTCCCGCGACGGGGTCACCAGGGTGAACACCGCCGCCGGCGCGGTGGAGGTCGACGGGGCCGGTAACGTCAACGTCGGCGGCATCAAGGTCGGCGCCGACGGGACCGTCGAGGTCCCCGGCGTCGGCTCGATCGCCGGCGCGGCCGGTAGCAGCGACGGCGGCGACCAGCAGAAGTGCTCGAAGGGCGGCTGCAACCAGGTGTGCACCAGCGGCGAGTGCGACTTCAGCTGCTCGGGCGGCCGCTGCAAGCAGGCGTGCACCGGGGCGACTTGCGATCTGAGCTGCTCGGGCGGCGGATGCGAGCAGACCTGCACCAACTCGACCTGCGAGATGGCCTGCACCGGCGGCGGCTGCACTCGCGCGTGCACCGACGGCTCATGCCAGAAGACCTGCTCGGGCGGCGGCTGCTCGGGCTGACGGGCTGCCCGGGCTGCTCGGCTGCTCGGGCTGCTCGGGCTGCCGGGCTGCTCGGCGAGCGGAAGATCGCCGAGTTTCGTGCGCCCAATTCGGCCGGAGTCGCGCTCGATCTCGAGGTCCGCGCGCGCCGCACGAACCTCGGCGCGTCGCCGGTGGTCCTCCTCGAGCTCCGCGACGTCACGGCCTACAAGCAGGCCCAGAAGGCGCTGGTGGACAGCAAGAAGCAGCTGGAGAACGCGGTGCTCGTCCGCACGCGCGAGCTGCAGGCCAAGCTCGGCCTGATCGAGAAGCAGCAGAAGTCGCTGCTCGAGCTGTCGACCCCGGTCATTCAGGTCTGGGACCGGGTCCTGGTCCTGCCGCTGATCGGGGAGATCGACGGCGACCGCGCGGCGCAGGTCACGGAGAGCGTGCTCGCAACGATCGCGCGCACGGGCTCGCGCCACGTGATCATCGATCTCACGGGCGTTCCGGAGCTCGGAGACGCGGCGTCGGCCGCGATGCTGCGCACGATTCGGGCCGTCCAGCTGCTCGGCGCCGAATGCTCGCTCACGAGCATATCCGCGAGGGTCGCAGCGTCGCTCGTGCACCGCGACGTCGACTGGTCGAGGACCGTGCGCATGTTCGCCGACCTGCAGGCCGCCCTTAAAGTCGCCATCGCCGACGACTCCAGGACCTGAGCGCGGCGCCCCGGACAATTCACTGGCGCAGGTCGATCGTCACGGCGCAGGTCCCCGGATGACTCACGAGCGTAGGGCGACGACCTCGGCCGGCTCCAACACGACGGCGGTGCCCGGCTCGCCGAGCACCTCGTGGAACTCGACCTGGCCGCGCTCGAGGTCGACCACGGCGAAGCTGGCCGGGTAGCCGCGGTGCAGGGTTCCGGGGTTGATGAAGAGGAGCGGGGGGCCGTCGGGCCGCGCGAAGCTTCGGACCATGCGCCGGTGGGTGTGGCCGCCGACGACCAGGCGCAGGTCCGGGTCGGCGAGCAGGACGTCGAGGGCGTGGGTCGCCGCGCGCGAGGTCTCCTGGTCCTGCGGGTGGAGGCGGACCATGTCGTTGTCGCCGACGCCGTGACACAGCATGAGGTCGCCGCGCAGCGTCGGCAGGCGGCGGGTCACCGGCAGCGCGCGGAGGAACAGCAGCGTGTCACGGGTGAGGAAGCCGGGCTGGTGCGCGAACGGGTCCTCCAGCAGCCAGCGGTCATGATTGCCGCGCACCACGAGCGCGTCGTGGGCGGTCAGCAGGGCGCAGCAGCGGTCGAGGTTGCCGGCGCCGTCGACGAGGTCGCCGACCGAGAGCAGGGCGTCGATGCCCTGTCCCGAGAGCCAGGCCAGGACAAATTCAAGGCGCGCGTCCTCGCCATGCAGGTCGCCGATCGCGGCGAAGCGGCGGAGCGGAGCAGGTAACGGCGACATGCGAGAAGACTAAACGGGTCGAGCGGTCAACGATCAACGATCAACGATCAACGGGCCCACCGACCGGGATCACCGCTGCGGCCGATGCCGCGCGAGTTTTGCCCGCGCGCCTTCGAGGCCGAGCGCTCGTGACCATCCCGTGAGTCCACGCGGCTCGCGCCCGTGGACCCAAAGCCCCGCGCCCTGATACATTGCCAGACAAACTAGTTCAGAGGTGATCCATGGTGTACGGCAAACATTCTCTTGGTCTCGGTCTCGGCGGCGCTTTCTTCTCCACGGTCCTGCTCGCCTGCGGCGACGACGGCTCCAGCGCCACCGACGCGTCGACCTCCACTGTGACGATGACGACCGCCCCGTCGAGCTCGAGCACCGACCCGAGCACAGACCCCGGCACCAGCACCGGCAACAGCCCCACCACCGGCGGCAACAGCAACAGCGACGGCAGCTCGAGCACCGGCACCAGCGCCGGCACCACCCAGGTCGAGGACAGCACCGCCGCGGATACCACCCAGGGCAACATCGGCACCAGCACCGGCACCACCGGCACCACCTCCGAGGACGACACCGGCATCAAGTTCGACGTCATGCCCGAGACCTCGAGCAGCACCGGCGAGCCGCCTCCGCCGATGAAGGGCTCGTGCCGCCTCTCGGAGATCTATGGCGCCGCCGGCGGCTTCCCCAAGTTCACCGACCCCAACTACGCGTCCTTCCTCGAGAAGAAGATCGCGATCGTCACCACCAACCAGCAGGAGCCGCCCAACAACCACGTCGTGCACATCGTCAGGATCGACGGCGCGCCGCCCCCGCCGGCCCTCAACTACGCCGCGCCCAAGTACCGCCACCCGAGCTGGGTGCAGCAGAACCTCGGCAAGGTGTTCGGCCTCACCCTCGACTCCGCCGGCAACATCTACGTCGCCGCCACCACGGTCTACGGCGGCAACCCGTGGCCCAACAAGATCCGCAAGATCGACGGCGTGACCGGTGCGATCTCCGACTTCGCGACCCTGCCCAACAACGGCCCCGCGTTCGGCAACCTCAACTATGACTGCATCAGCGAATCGATCTACGTCAGCAACCACGAGGACGGCCGCATCTACCAGCTCGACATGATGGGCCAGACCATCAGCACCTACCGCCACTCCGACAAGACCATCACCAACGGCCCCGCCAACGACCCGGGCGAGCCCAATGGCGCGTTCACCCCGCTCGGCGACACGCGCGTGTGGGCCGTCCAGTCGCACGCCGGCCGGCTCTACTACAGCATCTGGAGGGAGGACACCGGCCGGCAGAACGCCGTCGGGAGCAACGAGATCTGGTCGGTCGCCTACGCCGACGAGGGCGGCGTCCCTGACCCGGCCACCGCCAAGAAGGAGTTCGACGCCCCGAACAACCAGAACTCGAGCTTCTCGAACCCGGTCTCCGACCTCAGCTTCGCCGCCACCGGCTGGATGCTGATCTCCCAGCGCACGATGCTGGGCGACGCCCAGTCGACCGCCCACCAGTCCTACACTTACGAGTACCAGTTCAACGTCAACAACCAGACCTGGGAGCCCAAGGGCATGACCTACGTCGTCGGCGAGCTGGCCGGCAGCGCCGCCGGCGGCGTCGACCACGACTTCGAGCCCGACGGCTACGTGTGGATGACCGGCGACGCCCTCGACTTCTACACCCCCCAGGTCGTCTACGGCCTCCAGGGCACCCCGCACGGCGGCGGCACCTTCCAGATCAGCACGATCATCGACATGGACGACGAGCTGACTGATCAGGACAAGACCGAGCAAGGCGACGTCGAGCTCCCGATCCCCGGCGACGCCGACCCCGTGCCCCCGCCGCAGTGACCCGCCCACGGCCCGGGCGTTGATTGCCCGGGCGTTGATTGCCCGGGCATGAAGCGCCCGCGCATGGATCGCCGGAGCCACGGCCCCGGTCCCGGCGGCTTCGGTCGACACCACCTCGAACTCGAGGTCGCGGCGATCCGAGTCCTCGCCGGCCCACTTCAGCAGCGCCGCGATGTCGCCGTTCTTGGTCCCGAACTGTCCCTTCGAGATCGGCGCGACGCGGGCCACCGTCCGCGACGTCCTGCGCGACCTCGAACTCGTGGCCCCGGACCAGGGCGCCTACGTGTTTGAGGCGCGCTGAGCCGCCGGCACGGCCTGCGTTTCGACGCGCAGGAGCTCGTCGAGTGCGGCGGCCAGCCGCTCGGGGTCGTCGGCGACCTGGTTGAGCGCGACCAGCCGCAGCACGAGCTCCTCGTCCAGGCGCGCGGCGACGTCGACATCGACGATCTCGGCGTGTTCGGCCTCTCGCACGCCGCGGCGCTCGGCCTCGGCCAGACGGCGCACGGTCTCCGCGATCTGCTCCGACATCTGGGCCGCCCCGAGCGCGGACCTGGCGTCGACGCTGGCGCGGTTGCTGCGGTCCTGGTACCAGGCTCGCATGCGCGACGCGACCTGCTCCTCGACCAAACCGTCGCGCTCGAGCTCGTCGAGCTCCTCGAGGGCCCGCCGGGTCATGATGCTGGTCGCCCGTGCGCGCTCGTAGGCGTCGTGGCGGTGCTTGCTCTTGAGCAGGCCGAGTCGCTCGAGCAGCGGGCCCATGGTCAACCCCTGGATGAACAGGGACAGGCCGACGACGCCGAACACCATCGTCACGAGGAGGGTGCGACCGGTGAAGCCGGCGGGCAGGGTGAGCACCAGGACCATCGACAGCGAGCCGCGCAGGCCGCCCCACACCATCACATGGCGCCATGCCCTCGGCAGCGGCATGGCCATGCGGTCGGCGATCGGCACCCCGAGATAGACCGCCACCGCCCGGCCGAGGACGACCGCCAGGAACGCGACGACGATCGCGAGACCGTCGTGCCACAGCCGCCACGGCTCGAGCTCGAGGCCGACGAGCAGGAAGATGAACGAGTTGGCGACGAAGGCCGCGAACTCCCAGAAGTCCTCGACCGCGTTGCGCGTCGACGCGCTCATGCCCCAGCGCGTGCCGTAGGCGCCGGCGATGATGCCGGCGAACACCGTCGAGAGCACCCCCGAGCAGTGCAGCTGCTCCGCGACCAGGAACGACCCATAGGCCAGCAGCACGCTCAGGGTCGTCTCGATCAGGTGATCGTCGACCTGTCGGGTCACCACGGTGAAGGCCCCGCCCAGGATCGCGCCGACCAGCAGGCCGCCGCCGCCCATGCGGAGCAGGGTCTCGAACCCGTAGCCGACCAGCGAGGCGTCCTCGGGCATCGCGTTGCCGGCCGCGCCGAGCCCGTAGACGCCGGTGACGACGATGAAGAGCACGACCGCGACGCCGTCGTTGAGCAGCGACTCGCCCTCGACGACCAGGTAGAGGCGCTTGGCGACGCCGAATTGTCGGAACAGCGCGAGCACCGACACCGGATCGGTGGCCGCCATCACGACCGAGAACAGCCAGGCCTCGCGCCAGCCGAAGCCCTCGACCAGCCCGCTGGCGCCGAGGGTCAGGTACAAGATCGCCGCGCACGCGCTCGAGGCGAGCATCACCCCCGGCACCGCGAGCATGACGATCGGCGCGAGGTTGCGGCGAAACTCGGTGATATCGATGTGGAACGCGGCCTCGAACAGGAGGGCCGGCAAGAGCAGCAACAGCAGCAGATCGGCGTTGAGCTCGACGTCGTGCAGCACCTGCAGGTCGAAGCCGCCGAGCGTCAGACCGGCGACCACGAGGGCGAGCGTATACGGCAGCCGGAAGCGCCGCGCGGCCATGCCGACACAGGCGGCGACCAGCAGCAGGAGCAGGATTTGGACCTCGACGTGGTGCAGCATCGTCGCGTTCGTCATAAGCCACCGCGTCCGCGGCGTCACCTGCTGCGTCGCGCCGCGGGCCTCGCGCGCAGCGCGCCTAAGGCCCTCGACAGCGGGCCTCCACCCCGCGAGGGGCCGCGGACGCGTGTATGGTGGTTTTAGGCCGCGGGTCTACTGATCCTCACGGCGGCGGCCCGGGGCTGATGGCAGACACGACGGTGCCGCGCCGAAGCTCGCTTGGCGCCTGTCCACGATCCGACCAGTAGTGATACGACCCACCCGAGCGAAGTTGCGCGGATCACAGTTGGTGGCGCGAACGGACCCGACGGGAGGAAATCTCGGTATGCTGGCGACGCCACAGGAGGCCATGGTTTGCACGAGCACTCGCCCTTCTTTTCCATCGCGCATGAACCGTTGGTCTCCATTGATCCGGAGTTTCGCATCGTCGCGGCGAATCAGGCCGCCAGTCGCTTGTTCGGCTCGACGACCGCCGAGCTGGTCGGGCGGTCGCTGCTCGAGCTGGTGCATCCCGAGGATAGCGAGGCGGTCGCCACCCAATGGGCCGCAGCCCCCAGCGACGAGGCGTTCGATCTGAGCTGCCGGATCCGGGGCAGTGACGCCGTGCACCGGCCCCTCGCGCTGCGTTGCACGCGCGACGCTGCGTCGCAACAGTTCGTGATCGCGGCCCGCGAGACCTCGAGCCTCGAGGAGATGCGCGTGCAACGTGACGACGCCAGGCGCCGACTCGCCGCGCTGTTCGAGACGATGCATGACATGGTGTACATCACCGATGAGCAGGGTGTAATCAACGGGATGAACCATCCGCCGCCGGAGCTCTCCCTGTCCGACATCATCGGCGTACCGATGCTCGTTTTCGCCGCGCCCGAGGAGCAGGCGCCCATGCGCGCACGCTACGCCGACGTGCGCGAGCGGGGCAAGCTGGTCGCCTACGAGACCGTGGCCGCCTTCGCCGACGGGACTCGAGAGATTTACTCGAGCCGCCTCGGCCCGATCATGGACGGCAACCGCAGCGTCGGTGTCGTCCTGATCACCCGCAACGTCACCCAGGAGCGCCGCATCGAGGCGGCGAAGCGCTACGCCGAGCAACAGCTGCGCGAGTACATGCTGCAGCTCGAGCGCAGCAATGCCGAGCTCGAGCGCTTCGCCTCCATCGCGTCGCACGACCTGCAGGAGCCGCTGCGCAAGATCCAGGCGTTCAGCGACCGTCTGCGCGAGAGGTTTCGCGAGGACCTGCCCGAGACCGGGCGCGACTACCTCGACCGCATCGGGAACGCCGCCAAGCGCATGCAGGACCTGATCAACGACCTGCTGATGTTCTCGCGGCTGTCCGCCAAGGAGCAGGTGTTTTCGCCGGTCCACCTGGGCACGATAGCGACCAACGTGTTGTCCGACCTCGAGGTCCGCATCGAGGAGACCGGGGGCAAGGTCATCGTCGGCGATCTCCCGACCATCGACGCCGATCCGGTACACATGCGGCAGCTGCTGCAGAACATGATCGGCAACGCGCTCAAATTCACGCGCCCGGACACCCCCCCAGTGGTGACCATCAGCGCCGAGGAGGTCACCATGCCCGAGCGCGACGCCGACAACCCAGCCACGCTGCGGCTGACGATCTCGGACAACGGCATCGGCATCGAGGCGAGGCACCAAGATCGGATTTTTGGTATCTTCGAGCGCCTTCACAGCCGCGCGAAGTACGAGGGCACCGGCGTCGGACTGGCCGTGTGCCGCAAGATCGTCGAGCAGCATTCGGGCAGCATCGCGCTCAACAGCGTCGTGGGCCAGGGCACGACCTTTATCATCCTGCTTCCCATGAAGCAGCCCGAGAGGGGACCGCAGCCTTGAACCACCGCCGACCGATCACCATTCTCATCGCCGATGACGATCCCGAGGATCGCATGCTCGCCGCCGACGCGCTGCAGGAGGGCCGGCTCGCCAATGACATTCGCTTCGTCGAGGACGGCGAGGAATTGATCGAATACCTGCAGCGTGCGGGTCGCTACACCGAGGCCGAGCTCGCCCCACGGCCCGGCATGATCCTGCTCGACCTCAACATGCCGCGCATGGACGGCCGCGAGGCGCTCAAGGTGATCAAGAGCGATCCAGAGCTGCGCCGGATCCCCGTCATCGTACTGACCACCTCCAAGGCCGAGGAGGACATCTATCGCAGCTACGACCTGGGCGTGAACTCGTTCATCATCAAGCCGGTGACCTTCGATGGCCTCGTGAATATCATGCGCGTGCTCGAGGCGTATTGGTTCGAGATCGTGGAAATACCCAGTACCTGAGCGCTGGCGGCGCCGCCGGCCGCCACATAGCTGATAGGACCGGCGTGTGATCTCGCGCACCCCCGGTGAGGTGCCCTGGAACTCGATATCGAGGAAAAAACGTCCCCAGACCTGTCGAAGGTAGCGTGCCGAGGAAGAGCGACATGCGACCACGGATTTCGATATTGCTCGTGGAGGATGACGAGGACGACTTCATCTTGACCCAGGCTCTGCTCTCGGAGCAGGGGGGCTCCGAGTGCACGCTGGTTTGGGCGCAGTCGTTCGAGGAAGGTCTGCGCCAACTGGTCGAGGGGCCCTTCGACGTGTGCCTGCTCGACTATTCGCTGGGTGAGCGGACCGGGATGGAGCTCCTGACCAAAAGTGTCGCCGCGGGCGTCGATGTGCCGATCATTTTCCTCACCGGCCAGACCGAGCGCGCGTTGGATATCGAGGCGACCTACTCGGGTGCGGCGGATTATCTGGTCAAAGGTCGCATCACCGCCGATCTGCTCGAGCGCTCGATCCGCTACGCGATGGAGCGCGGGCGCTCACTATCGACGTTACGCCAGCTCAACCGTGAGCTCGAGCTCACCCGCAACCAGGCCATCCAGGCCAACCGGGCCAAGAGTGGATTTCTCACCGCAGTCAGCCATTCCTACCGCGAGCCACTCGATCAGATACTGGCCTGCAGCGAGGCGCTGCGGCAGCATATCGTTGAGGGCCCCCCGGAGGCGCTGCTCCAGGAGATCCGCGAGGCCGGGCAGCGCTTGCGGACTCTGCTCTCGGACGTGCTCGGCATGGGAGCGCGAGAGATCGAGACATCGGCCCTGAACCTGCGTCATGTCGAGATCGGCCCATTCATCCGGGAGGTGACCGAGGCGATCCGCCCGCTCGTCGGACACAACAACAACACGCTCCAGCTGAACTGCCCCGTGGACATCGGCTCGCTCGAGACGGATCCCGCGCACCTGGGCCGCGTGCTGCTGAACCTGCTCGGCAATGTCTGTAAGTTCACCCGCCGTGGCTGCATCGAATTGACGGTGTCGCGCCACCCAGCGCAGCGCAGCGACCTCGACGCAGAGGGATCGAGCGAGGCGCCCGAGTGGATGGACTACATCGAGCTGGCGATCCGGGCGAGCGGACTATGGCTGTCGCCGGCGCAGCTCGAGCTGCTGTTCGCCAGCATCTCACAAGCCGAGACCGGCGACATGCCGCGTAGCGGTGGCGTCGAGTCGGGCATCGCCGGCAGCCGCCGCATTTGCCAGCTGCTCGGCGGCAAGCTGTACGTCGAGACCGAGGGGCCGCGCCGCCCGGTGCTACGGGTCTGCCTGCCTGCTCGCCGCGGCGCTCACCCGCTCGGCGCCGACGGCCAGGCCGGCATCGCTGTCGCGCCGACCGACAGCGCCCTGTGATGCCCGGGCGGGCAGACTGTGCCATTACCGCGCGTTGCCGCGCACCGCGGGGCGCGAGCCGGATGTGACGTGATGATCAGCACCGGCTGGTGATGACCTTGGGCCGGAGTTTGATGTACTGTGGAGTACTGGCGCCCGTGCGATGTACTGGCGGAAATTGCGCGACGATGCCATCTTATCGCACGACAGTTCTGGGTTACGGTGATCCGTGCAGTGAGGCGAAGCGCGCCGGTTCGTGGACCCACGGGGTGACGTTGCGAGCGGATGGCGAGGGAAGCGGGAAATGAACACGCAAGCCACGGTGTTGCTGGTCGAGGACGACCCGGACGATTATCTCCTGACCTCGGAGCTCCTCGCGGAGATTGGCGATCCGGGCTATGCGCTGAGCTGGGTGGACAGCTATGAAGGCGGGCTCAAGGCGCTGCTTGCAGACGGCCCGGATCTGTGTCTGCTTGATTTTCGGCTCGGTTCGAGGACCGGCCTCGAGTTGCTCCGCGAGGCCATGGCGCGCGGCTGCACGACCCCGATCGTGCTGCTGACGGGGCAGTCCGAGCGCGCGATCGACGTGGAGGCGATGAAGGCCGGCGCCGCCGATTTCTTGATCAAGGGGGAGTTCGGTCCGGGCCACCTGGAGCGCTCTATCCGCTATGCGATCGAGCGCAGCCGCTCGATCGCGGCGTTGCGCGAGTTGAACGCGGAGCTTCAGCACGCCCGTAATCAGGCGACCGACGCGAGCTATGCCAAGAGCACGCTGCTGGCCAGCGTCAGTCACGAGTTTCGCACGCCTCTGAACGCGATCCTCGGGTACAGCGAACTCGTGCACGAGCTTCTGGTGGAGCGCGGCGACTCGACGTTGGCGACCGACCTCAAGCGGATCCACTCCGCTGGCTCACACCTTCTGGCCCTGGTGAACGACATCCTCGATTTGAGTAAGATCGAGGCCGGCAAGCTCGACCTGATGGTCCGTCCTTTCGACGTCGAGGTGCTCGTCAGTGAGGTCTGCGAGGCGGTCTTGCCGCTCGTTGGACACAATAACAACACCTTCGAGTACCGCTGCGCCGACGCGGGCGAAATGCTGGCGGACGCGACGCGGGTGCGCCAGGTGTTGCTCAACCTGCTCAGCAACGCCTTCAAGTTCACCTCGCGCGGCGAGATCCGGCTGACGGTCGAGCGGCGGCCAGCCCGGGCGGGCGATTTCGGTTCGCCGGCCCAATCGCTCGACAGCATCGAGTGTGTCGAGTTTACCGTGCAGGACACCGGCATCGGCATGACCGCGGCGCAGATGCAACGACTATTCAGCAACTTCACGCAGGTGGACGCCAGCGCGACGCGCCGCTACGGCGGCACCGGCCTGGGCCTGGCGATCAGCCGGCGCCTCGCCGAGCTGATGGGCGGGCGGATGTGGGCCGAGAGCGAGGGGCCGGGGCGGGGCTCGTCGTTCCTCTTCACGATCGAGGCCGACATCGCCGAGCTGCCCGCCAGCCGGCGGCGCGACTTCGTCGGCGTCCAGCCCGAGCTGCGGGGCAAGTGCATCCT
>NZ_JACCSO010000406.1 GCF_013812955.1 Nannocystis sp.
CCCGCGCGGGCCTCGAGCCGAGACCTTGAGCCCGCGCCGCGAGCACCCGCGCGCGCGAAAAAAAATGTTCGACGGTCGCGTCACAACCGGCGACCGGCCGCTCTACTCGGGTCATGCGCCACGCGCCGACGACCTCCAGGAGCCACCATGACTGACCTTCGCACGCCATTGAGTCGTCGCAGCCTGTTTTCGTTGACCGCCGGAGGGGCCTCGGCGCTCGCCGTCGGCCACGCCTTGACGAGCGAGGCCCACGCCTTCGCCCCGGCGCTGAGGCCCGCCTTCAAGCCGGTGGCCGAGGCCAAGCTGCCGAAGGGGCTGCTGACTGTTCCTGGCGACCTCAAGCTCGATCCGGCGGTTCGCGCCCTCGCCGAGAAGCTGCTCGCGCGGGTCAAGCACGGCTTCACCACGGCGCTCACGAAGCCCGGCGAGGCGCCCAAGAGCGACAGGATCGTCGCTTCCAGCCTGAAGCTGGTCGACAAGCTGCGTCCGGCCCGCGCCGCGCGGGCGGAGAGCTACGCCCAGAAGCTCGGGCGCTCGAGCAGCCTCAAGGCCAAAGAGCTCGGCGCATTCGCCAACCTCGCGCCCAAGGTCGGGCTCAGCAACGTGTTCGCGGCCGAGCTCACCAAGGTCCACGAGATCGAGCGCGCCAAGCTCAAGGTCAAGCCGCGGCCGGAGCAGCCCGACTGGAAGGCGCCGCTGGTCAAGAAGATCGAGTTCCACCTCAACAGCGTCAAGTGCATCGAGGAGACCGACGAGAACAGCGAGTCCGACGAGATCCTGCTCGGCGGCCAGCTCGTCGAGCCCAACGGCAACGTCAAGAAGATCGATCGCTTCAAGGTCAGCGACGACTTCGACAAGGGCGAGACCAGGAACTACGACTACAGCCAGTGCGGCACGACCCCGCGCGAGGACCTGCCTGACTTCGTCCTCAGCGGCAACTGCCCGAACGGCGGCCCCAACGACCAGTACGCCGGGCGCAAGCTGGTCGCGTCGAGCCTCGACCTCGAGAAGGTCCCGTGGCCGTCGACGCTCGGGCTGGTGCTGATCATGGGCGAGGAGGACGACAGCGGCGGCTTCGGGAAGATCCTTCAGGACATCTACGACGCCATCAAGGACGAGATCGACACCGAGCTCAAGGCGCTCGGGGTCACCGCCGGGGCCGCCCTCGGCGCGGCGATCGGCAGCGTGATCCCCGGGCTCGGGACCGCGATCGGGGCCGCGATCGGGGCCGCGCTCGCCTGGCTGGTCGGCGAGTTCATCGAGTGGTTCATCGGCATGCTCAACAACGAGGACGACCTGATCCAGGCCAAGACCTGGACGATCCAGCTGCCGAGCCCGGAGCTCGCCGCGATCCAGGCGATGGGCGGCGATCGCCTGGCTTCCCCCGCCGGCACCCTGGCCTCGGCCATGAAGCGGCTCGACTTCACCGGCGACGGCGGCAAGTACCGCGCCCGCCTGCACTGGCGCGTCAGCACCTGATATCTGCGCGGCCTAACGGCGATATGGGTCGTGCACGGCGCTGAGCAGGGCGACCTCGAAGCAGCGCAGGTCGTGCATGGTCCGCACCAGCTCCGCGAATACCAGGTCGAGATCCGGGGCCTCGGGATACAGCGTCTCTTCCCAGGGGTCGGCGCTGCGGTCGAATACCCCGGGTTTGAACAAGGCGCTGTAAAACGGGGCCAGCGAGACGCCGAGGCCGCCGAGCACGTGGCGGTCGCGCTCGCCGAGCTTGCGAAACAGCAGCAGCCAGTCCCACAGCGCCCGCCGGGCCTCGCTGAGGGCGAGGTCGTATTGATCGCAGCGCGAGCGCCGGCCCCACGGGGTCTCGCGCAGCACCGGCGGGTGATAGCGACACAGCGGGGTCGCCAGCATCAGGCGCACGATGCGGGCCTGGGCGGCCAGCTCGGCGAGGCGCGGGCTCAGGTGGCCGATGTTGCCGACCGGGGTCTCCTCGCTGAGGGCGAGGAGCTCGCGCTCACGGACCAACCGGCGGCGACGCACGACGACCCAGCGCGCCGCCACGGCGGCCGACACGGCGCCAGAGACCGTCAGCGTCGTCAGCAAGCGATCCAGCATGAGCCATGTCCGGCGCGGGCTCAAGGCGCCCGCGCTGTGACGTCGCATGGGCGCCCGCGTGCATGTCTCTTGGGACAGATGAGGTCAGCGACGGCCGGGCGAGTCAGGCGAGGTCACGCGCACAGGTGGGGTCAGGCGAGGCCATGTACGGCCAGACGCGGCCAGACGCGGCCAGGGAAAGCGAGGTGATGCGAGGTCGGGTGCAATCATCCAGGTCATGCCGGGGTCATCCGGGGTCATGCCGGGGTCATCCGGGGATGGATGACCTCGGCACAACGAAGCGCGC